>QHUD01000039.1 GCA_003221085.1 Gemmatimonadota bacterium | reverse complement strand
GAGGGCCTGCAGCGCCCCCTGCCAACCCACCGCGCCCGTCAGCCACACCGCCAGGAACGGCACCAACGCGCCGCCGATGCCGATGCCGAGATAGGCGAATCCCATGGCGCGGCCGCGCGCCGCCGTAAACCAGCGCGACAGGAGCACCTGGTTCGGGAGCGGGCCGCCGCACACGTTGCCCAGCGCGTTGAACAGGTAGAAGAAGTAGAAGCCCGCCAGCGTGTGGATCGCACCGAGCCCCACGAGCGCGATGCCCGCCATCAGGATCCCCGCCACCATCAGGCGCCGCGGGCCGAACCGGTCCACCAGCCAGCCGGCGAGGAAGCCGAACAGCGGCCCGACGAGCAGCTTCGAGATGGCGTTTCCGGAGGTCACCTGGGCGCGCGACCATCCGAAGTCCCGCACCATGGAGTCATAGAAGAACGGCAGGCCGTACAGCGCGATCCCCACGATCGAGAAGAGCGCCAGGAACGAGGTCGCAACCACCTGCGCCTGCGCGGCGCGTGCGGACCCGCTCACAGGTTGCCGCGCTTCAGCTCGCTCACCGCGTAGTCCACGGCTCGCGCGGTCAGGGCCATGTACGTGAGCGACGGATTCACGCAGGACGAGCTCGCCATACACGCGCCGTCGGTGACGAACAGGTTGGGCACGTCGTGCGCCTGGTTGTGGGCGTTGAGCACGGATGTCTTGGGGTCCCAACCCATGCGCGCCGTCCCCATCTCGTGCACGCTGAACCCAGGCGGCCCGTCATGGTCGTAGCTCTCGATGTCCTTGCATCCCGCGGCTTCGAGCATCTCGGCCGACTGGGTTTTCACGTCCTCGCGGATGGCGCGCTCGTTTGCGCTCCAGGCGCAGTGCACGTGCAACAACGGGATGCCCCACTGGTCCGTGCGTGCGGGGTCGAGGTCCACGTAGTTCTCGTGACGCGGCAAGCACTCGCCGTATCCCTGCAGCGTCATGCGCCACGGCCCGGGCTCCCGCAGCTGCTGTTTCAGCTCAGCCCCCAGTCCGGGCAGCGAGGCGCCGCGCGTCCAGTCGTCGCGCGACGCGCCCGCCTGGATGCCGTACCCGCGGACGAATCCCAGCCTCCCGTCTCCTCTTCCGCCGAGATTGCGGAACCGCGGGACGTACGTCCCGGTCGGCCGGCGGCCATATACGTATTTGTCCTCGAGGCCGGGCACGGTCCCGCTGGCACCGGCCTTGGAGATATGGTCCATCAGGTTGTGGCCCACCTCGCCGCTCGAGTTGGCGAGCCCGGTCGTAAAACGCGGGGTCTTCGAGTTCAAGAGGATCTGGGCGGTGCCCAGGCTCGAGGCGCAGAGAAAGACGAGGCGGCCGGCATACTCGCGCGTCTGCTTGGTATTGCGGTCGATCACGCGCACGCCCACCGCCCGGTCCTTGTGCTCATCGTACACCACGCTGTGTACGATCGCGTCAGTCACCACGCTCAGCTTGCCGGTCTTTTGTGCCGCCGGGAGCGTCGCGCTCAAGCTCGAGAAGTAGCCGCCGTAACTGCAGCCACGGGCGCACTGGTTGCGCGCTTGGCACGGCCCCCGGCCGTTCTGCGCCTGCGTGAGGTTCGCGAGCCGCGCGATGGTCATGTGACGTCCGGGAAAAGCGCGCTCGATCCCTCGCTTCACCACGTGCTCAGCGCAGTTCAATTCCCAGGGCCGCAGGAACTCGCCGTCGGGCAGGTGCGCGAGACCCAGCCGCTCGCCGCTCACGCCGACGAACCGCTCGACGTAACCGTACCAGGGCGCCACATCCTTGTAGCGAATCGGCCAGTCGACACCGTGGCCGTCCCTCAGATTCGCCGCGAAGTCGAGGTCGCTCCAGCGCCAGCACAGGCGACCCCAGATCAGGCTGCGCCCGCCGAGCTGGTAGCCGCGGATCCAGCGGAACGGCTGATCGTCGGGCGTGACGTAGGGATGTTCCCGATCGTTCACGAAAAAGTGCCGGGTCGCTTCGCCGAACGCGTAGTTCTTGCTTTGGATGGGGTAGTCACGCTCGTACACCTGCTCCTCGCCGCGGCCGCGGTGTGCGAGCTGCCAGGGCTGCAACCATTCGGTCACGTAGTCCTTGCCATGCTCCACGTGCCGGCCGCGCTCGAGGACGAGCGTCTTGAGCCCCTTCTCGCACAGCTCCTTGGCGGCCCAGCCGCCCGTGATGCCGGAGCCGACGACGATGGCGTCGTACGGCTGGTCGCGAGTCACACCGCCCACGTCCGGCCGATCTGCGCGAGAGGGACGCACCCGTCGTAGCGGCCTGGCACCGGGGCGTGGTGGAGCTCGCGCGTGGCGCCGATCTCGGACGTGTAATAGCCGACGAGCGTCAGCTCCTTGAGTGTGCGGAAGAACGGCGGATCCGGCGGGTCCACACTGCCGGCGAGCGCCTCGCGATCGAGCGCCTCGAGCAGCGCTCGCTGGTCCCCGGCCGCGCACTGGAGGAACGGGCGACCCGAGGCGCTGACGGCGCGGGCGTCGACCGCGGCCAGGCCGGCGAGAAAGCGCGTGCGCTCGAGCGGCGAATAGGACTCCGCCAGCAGGGCGTCGATGAAGCGGTGCACGCCCGCGGCGCGGGCGCCCGGCGTGTCGGTTTCGGGGAGGATGTGCTCGGCCAGGGCGGCCACCAGCTCCGCCTGGTCTCGCGTGAGCGCTTGGGGCGCCCAGGCGCCTTCGGGCGCGCGCGACGCCCGGCAGCCGGCCAGTACGCCCGCCACGGTAGGCGCGGCCAGCGCACCTCCGAGCAGGAGGGCGGCGCGCCGCAACGCCTCGCGCCGATCGATGGTCTCGTGGACGCCCCGCCCAGTGCGCGTCATCTGTCTCGGCTGCCCACGGCCGATATTGCAAGACATGCGCCCGTCCTTCAAGGGCGTCCAGAGGGAGTCGTCGCAGGCACCGGCGCCCGGCTCGAGGGCGATCGGTTCGCGGGCGCCCGATCGCGTCGCGGCCGCGCGACACCCGTAGGAGACGAGCATCGCGGAAACGCGCCGGGAGGAGTGCGGTGTTCGTCGCGACGCCATCCCACAATCACTTGCCCCGACGTCCTCCGCGTGATCGCTGTCACGGGAGGGGCACGACGTTTGCGGTCGCACGCTGAAACCGGAACGCCGTCGACCGGGAGGATCGATGCGGACGCGCCGTCGCACCGCCGTTTCTCCGAGCCTTTCCTGTTGCTTACTGCTTTGCGTGCTGCTGCCGCTCCGAGTGGGGCGGGCCCAGCAGGCGGCCGAGCAGGCGGGGTCTGTCACCCCTGAAACCGGCGTCATCGCCGGCGTCGTGACCGCACAGGAGACCGGCCTCGCACTTCCGGAGGTCCGTGTCACCATCCTGGGCACAGGCCTCGGCGCAAGCGCTGGTGCCGACGGTCGGTTCACCATCGCGCAGGTCCCCCCAGGCACCTACCGGCTGCAGGCCCGGCTGATCGGGTACGAGGTCGGCGAGCTCACGGGCGTGGTCGTGACGGCCGGCCAGACTGCGAATGCCAACGTCCACCTGCGCCCGTTGCCGGTCGCTCTCCAGGAAGTCGTCGTCGTCGGCTACGGCACCCAGGTCCGCAGGGACATCACGGGCTCCATATCGTCCGTCGCGGCCGCGGATCTGAAAAGCACGCCCACCGTGAACACCGTCGGCGCGATCCAGGGACGGGTGGCGGGCGTGGACATCGTCACCACCGGCCAGAAGCCGGGCGACGGCGTCCGGGTCCGCGTGCGCGGTGCGCGCTCGATCACGGCCGGCAACGATCCGCTGTACGTGGTGGACGGGATTCCAGCCGCGGGCGTCACCGATCTGAACCCGAACGACATCGAGTCGATCCAGGTCTTGAAGGACGCCTCGGCGACCGCCATCTACGGATCGCGCGGCGCCAACGGTGTCGTGATCATCACCACGCGCCAGGGCAGCGCGGGACCGACGACCTTCACGTACGACAGCTACGTCGGGATGCAGCGGGAGCGATCCCGGGTGTCGATGATGAACGGCCAGCAGTACGCGCAGCTCAAGCGCGACGCGAACCGGACGGTCGGGAACTACCACTGCGACATCAGCGTCGCGGCCTGCGATTCCGGCGATGCGCAACTGTTCTTGCCGGTCGAGCTGGCGTCGATCCGGGCGGGGCGCTCCACCAATTGGCAGGATCTGGTGCTGCGGGAAGGCCAGCAGGTCAACAACGAGATCCGCATCGCGGGCGGCGACGAGCGGACGCGCTTCGCATTGAGCGGAGGCCAGCTCACTCAGCGGGGCATCCTGCAGGGTCAAGATTTCACGCGGCGGTCTCTGCGGCTCAATTTCAACCACGAGCTGAACGACCGCCTCACGGTGGGAAGCTCGGCGTCGCTGGTCCGGACCGAGCAGAACCTGGGCAGAGGCGACGGCGTCTACAGCGAGGCGCTCCTCAACAACCCTCTCGCCGTGCCGTATGACAGCGCGGGGAACCTCCTGTTCAAGCCGACCCCCGACGGGCAGCGCGTGAACCCGCTGTCGGACGTGCAGAACTGGATAGACGACCGGTCGAACACGCTGGTGTCCGGTACCTTGTTCGCCGACTACCGCCTGTCGGACGCACTCTCCTGGCGAGTGAACTTCGGCGGCAACGTGAGCTCGAACCGCCGCGGCGTGTTCCAGGGAGCCCAGACCCAGGTCAACCAGGGCAGCAGCGCGGACGCGGGGCTGTGGGACAACCGCACCACGGCATACACGTTGGACAACATCCTGACGCTTCGCCACACCGTGGGCAGCGACCACCGCGTCGACCTCACGCTGCTGTACAGCATCCAGCAGCAGCGGACCGAGGACGACAGCTTGCACTCGACCGGGCTCCCCTACGAGCGACAGCAGTTTTACGACATCGGGTCCGCCGCCCATGTCGACGGCTTGGGCAGCGACCTGACGACATGGGCGTTGCAATCGTACATGGCGCGTGTGAACTATGCGCTCAAAGACCGCTATCTCCTCACGTTGACGACGCGCGTCGACGGCTCATCGCGCCTCGCCCCCGGGCACAAATACGCCGTCTTCCCGTCGGTGGCATTTGCCTGGCGACTGAGTGAGGAAGGCTTCATGCGGCGCACCGACCTCTTCTCCGACCTGAAGCTCCGGGCGAGCTACGGGCACACCGGCAACACGGCGATCGACCCGTATCAAACACTGGGATCCCTGACCCGCGTGACGTATGCGTTCGACAACAACGCGGCGCTCGGATACCGTCCCGGCACGTTGCCGAACCCGAACCTCAAGTGGGAGAACACCGGCCAGCTGGACGTCGGACTGGAGTTCACCGCGCTGCGCGGCCGCGTGTCAGGCTCCGTGGACTACTATCGCGCGGACACGAAGGACCTGATCATGCGGCGGCAGATCCCGCCCACCAACGGGTATACCAGCGTCCTCCAGAACATCGGGGCGACGCGCAACACCGGGCTCGAAGTGGCCCTGTCGGTCGTGCCGATCGAGGACTGGCACGGGCTGCGCTGGAGCCAGGACCTCAACTGGTCCACGAACCACAACCGGATCTTGAGCCTCTATGGTGGCGTGAACGACGTCCTGAATCGCTGGTTCATCGGGCAGCCAATCGACGTGTACTACGACAACCAGTTCGTGGGAATCTGGCAGGCGCAAGACTCACTCTTGGCCAAGCAATACAAAGCGAAGCCCGGACAGATCCGCGTCGCCGACGTGAACGGCGACGGCAAGATCGACGGGAACGACCGCGTCATCCTCGGGACACCGTTCCCCGCCTGGACGGGGAGTATGACGAGCCGGTTCGACTGGAAACGATTCGACCTCTCCCTCATGGCGGTGGCGAGGGTGGACTTCATGGCGAACGACCAGTTCCGGACCGGCGAGAGCACGATGCAGGGTCGCTACAACAACCTCGTCACGGACTACTGGACGCCGACCCACCCCTCGAATACCGAGTCCCGCCCCACCGCGAATCAGGAGAATCCGCCGTTCGGCGACACGCGGCGCTACGAGGACGGGTCGTTCATCCGCGTCCGCAGCATCACGCTGGGCTACACGCTGCCCGGCGTCCATGGCGGGCCGTGGCACGCCAGGTCGGTGCGGTTCTACGTGACGGCGCTCGATCCGTTCTTGTTCACGCGCTTCCGGGGACTGGACCCGGAGTCGCGGACGGGCACGGGCGACCGGACGAGCGCGGGCTACGCGGAGGCCGCCGCCACGCCGAGCTACCGGACGCTGTTGACCGGCGTCACGCTGAGTTTCTAGAGGCCGGGAGGCCCGCATGTCGAGACGCACGATCGCACTGCTGAGCGCCACACTGCTGAGCCTCGCTGCCTGCATGGACTTGAACGAAGACTTGATCAGCGGCCTGGCCAATCAGCCGTACCCCACGCCCGACGTGTTCCAGGCGCTGGTCAACGCCAGCTACGAGCCGTTGCGAAGCTTCTACGCGCAGGAGCGCGGTTTCACGCTCACCGAGTTCGGGACCGACATCTATACCGAGGGCGCCGACGGGAGCTACAAGTACGTCAACGAGTATACGGCGCAACTGAACCCCGACGTCGACTTCATCCGCGACACCTGGGCCGACTTCTATCGGGCGATCAACACGGCCAACACGGCCATCGCCCAGGCGTTGACGGTGCAGATGGATTCGAGCCTCAAGACGCAGCGCGTGGCCGAAGTGCGCTTTCTCCGGGCGCTCTACTACTTCGACCTGGTGCAGATGTACGGGCCCCTCACCCTCAAGTTCGACCCGACCACGACCCCGACCACCGAGGCTACGCGCGCGCCGGTGGACAGCGTGTACGAGGCGATCATCAACGACCTGAAGTTCGCCGAAGCGAATCTCCCCGCCGTGGTCAAGGACTACGGCCGCGCCACCAGGGGCGCGGCGCAACACCTGTTGGCCAAGGTCTACTTGAGCCGGCTGCGCGACGCCGATTCCGCCGCCGACGAAGCCGCGAAACGGCAGGCGGGCGACTTCGCCAATGCCGCCGACTACGCACAGCGAGTGATCAACTCGGGCCAGTATACGCTGCTGCCGCGGTTCGCCGACGTGTTCGACTTCAACAACGAGAAGAACGCGGAGGTCATCTGGTCGGTCCAGTTCACCAACGACCCGCTGACCACCGGCAACGGCAACCAGGGGCACCTGTTCTTCCTGATGGAGTACGACGTGCTGCCCGGTATGCAGCGCGACATCGCCAACGGCCGCCCGTTCAAGCGCTTCCGACCCACCACGTTCTTCTTGGGCCTGTTCGATCGCACCAAGGACTCACGCTACCAGAGTCAGTTCACCCGCGCGTGGTACTCCAACAACGCGGCGACTATTCCGAAGGATTCGTTGGGCGCGCCGAAATTCCAGCTCGGCGACACGGCGGTCTACGTTTCGGCGACCGACTCGGACACGGTCCGGGTGAAGATCAAGCCCCCCCCGTATCGCCTCTACACGCCGCGGACGTACAGCAACCGGATCTTCCCGTCGCTGAACAAGTTCGCCGACCCGTTCCGGCTGAGCGTCAACGACGTGCGCGGGTCGCGCGACTTCTTCGTCGCGCGTCTGGCGGAGACGTACCTCATCGCGGCCGAGGCGCTGCTGCGGGATGGGCGAGCAACGGACGCGCTTCCGTACATCAACGCCGTGCGGCGGCGCGCCGCCATCCCCGGCCACGAAGCGGAGATGCAGCTTACCCTCGACCAGCTCACGCTCGGCGAGATCCTCAACGAGCGGGCGCGCGAGCTGGCCGGCGAAATGCAGCGGTGGTTCGATCTGGTGCGGACGCACACCCTGCTGTCGCGCGTCAAAGCCTACAACCCCGACGGCGGGCCCAACATTCAGCCGTACCACGCGCTGCGACCGATCCCGCGCACCCAGATGGACGGCACGACCTGCTGCTACACGCAGAACCCCGGATACTGAGCGATGTCCGATCACGCAGTGCCGCGTCGCCGGTTCCTGACCACGAGCGCCGCGGCAATGGCCGGCGCGGTGATGAGCGCAACCGCGACCGGACAACCTCCCCAACCTCCACAACCTCCAGCACCTCCACCAACCTCGCTTCAGCTCGGCGTCGCCAGCTACTCGCTGCGCAACTACCCGCGCGACAAAGCCATCGAGATGGTGAAGGCGCTCGGGACTCCCTACGTCAACTTCAAGTCGGTTCACCTGCCGTTCGAGCTGTCACCCGAGCAGCTGGCGGCGGCGCGACGCGACATCGAGGCGGCCGGACTCGTGATCGTGGGCGGCGGCGTGATCACGTTCGAGGACGACACCGACCCCGGCGTGGAGAAATACTTCGCCTATGCCAAGGCCGCCGGCATGCCGCTGATCGCGATTCACACGGATCCGAAGCTGCTGCCCCGCATCGAGCGATTCGCCCGGCGGTACGACATCAACGTCGCGATCCACAACCACGGCCCCGAGGACAAGCGGTTCCCTTCCCCGTACGACGCCTTGAAGCACGTGCGCAACATGGATCGCCGGATGGGGCTGTGCATCGACATCGGGCACACCGCCCGCACCGGCACCGATGTCGTACGGACGATCGCCGACGCTGGCCCGCGGCTGCTCGACATGCATGCCAAGGATCTGCGCGATTTGACGGCCAAGGCGAGTCAGTGCATCGTCGGCCAGGGGGCGATCCCCATCGCCGCGATCTTCGAGCAGCTCGAGACCATCGGGTATCAAGGTTACGTCAACCTGGAGTACGAGATCGACGTCGACGACCCGTTGCCGGGGATGAAACAGTCATTCGCCTACATGCGCGGCGCGCTCGCCGGGCTCGACGCCGCCCGCCGTCCACGTTCTTGACCGCAGGAGGGGAGATGTCCAGGCACAAGAAGAACAAGATGCCACGCCGCGAATTCGTGAAGGTCGCCGCCGCCACCGTCGCCGCGTTGCCGGCGGCGCGCTACGGAAGGATTCTCGGCGCGAACGACCGGGTGCGGGTCGGGATCGTCGGCTTCTCCGATCGCTTCCGCCAGGCCCTCCTCCCCGCGTTCGCCAAGGTCGGCAAGGAGCACAACTTCGAGATCGTCGCCGTCTCGGACATCTGGAACCGGCGGCGCGACGAAGGGGTGGCGGGAATCGAGAAAGTGATGGGGGCGAAGCCGCGGCCGTTCCACAACAACGAGGAGATGTACGACGCGAAGGTCACCGACGCGGTGATGATCTCGACCCCCGACTTCCTGCACGCCCACCACGGTGTCGACGCCGTCCGGGCGGGGCAGGATGCCTACATCGAGAAGCCACTGGCGCACGCGATGGAGAAGGCCGTCGAGATCCGCGACGCGGTGAAGCAGTCGAACCGCATCGTGCAAATCGGCACGCAGCGGCGCAGCGCCAAGAACTACCAGATCGCCAACGACTACATCCGATCCGGGAAGTTCGGCGATATCGTCATGGCCGAGATGACATGGAACGTGAACCAGCCGGGGCGGTGGCGCCGGCCGGACCTCGTCGCGTCCATCAAGGAGCAGGACACCGACTGGACGCGCTTTCTCGCGTACCTCCCGTATGAAGCCTGGAATCCGCGCAAATACCTCGAGTACCGCCTGTTCTGGCCGTACTCCTCGGGCATCCCCGACCAATGGATGGTGCATCAGATCGACACCGTCCACTGGTTCACGGGTCTGCCGCACCCGCGCTCGGTGGTCGCGAACGGCGGCGTCTATCTCTGGAAGGACGGCCGCCAGAACTGGGACACCGCCACGATCGTGTTCGAGTACGGGCCGCTCGACGATCCGTCGAAAGGCTTCCAGGTGGTCTACTCGTCGCGCATGACGAACTCGGCCGGCGGCACGAAGGAGCTGTATTACTCGAACGCCGGAATGCTCAACCTCGACACCAACGAGATCACGCCGACGGGCGGGCTCGACGAGAAAGCGGCGGCCGAGATGGGAATGAAGCCGAACCGCCTGGGCACGGCGAAGCTGGCGGACCTGGCCCCGACGGAGACCGCGGCGAACACGGGCGGCGACCCGTCCACCACGGCCAACGTGCGCAACTGGATGGAGTGCGTGCGCTCGCGTAAACGGCCCAATGCCGACATCGAAGCGGGCTACAACCACTCGGTGGCGCTGTGCATGACGGTCGCCGCGATGCACAGCGGCAGGAAGGTCATGTTCGACGACACCAAGCGCGACGTCGTGATGGGCTGACACATGCACAAGGTCTGGCTGCTGGCGCTTGGGGGCGTGGGACTCGGGATTCGGGGATCGGAATTCCCGAGCCCCGAACCCCGAGCCCCGAGTCCCCACGTCGACGTTGTACCGCACGAAGACGTACGTCGTGTGGACGTCCTCGTCGACGGCAAACCGTTCACCGCCTACATCTATCCGACGACGCTCAAGAAGCCGACCCTCTACCCGGTGCGGGCCGCGTCGGGCGTGGTGGTCACCCGCGGCTGGCCTCTCGAGCCGCGCCCGGGCGAACGCGTGGACCATCCACACCAGGTCGGCCTGTGGTTCGATCACGGGGACGTGAACGGGCTCGACTTCTGGAACAACTCGGATGCGATCCCGGCGGAGCGCGCGGCGAAGATGGGCACGATCCTGCACCGCGCCGTGCGCCACGCCGAGAGCGGGTCGGGTGTGGGCACGCTCGACGTCACCGCGGAGTGGGTCGACCACAGCGGGACACCCCTGCTGCGTGAGGACACGCGCTTCGTGTTCCGCGCCGCCGACGGCCTACGGTCCATCGACCGCATCACCACCCTGACAGCGCTCGACCGCAGCGTGACGTTTGTCGATAATAAGGAAGGGCTGGTGGGCATGAGGGTGGCGCGCGCGCTCGAGCAGCCGTCCACCACGCCGGAGGTCTTCACCGACGCGAACGGCCACGCGACCACGGTTCCGGTGCTCAATAACGATGGCGTTACGGGTCACTACCGGAGCTCCGAAGGGCTCGAGGGCGACGCCGTGTGGGGCACGCGCGGCCGCTGGACGATGTTGTCCGGTAGCGTTGCCGGCGAGCCCGTCACGCTGGCCATTCTGGACCACCCGAAAAACCCCGGCTTCCCGACATACTGGCACGCCCGGGGCTATGGCCTGTTCGCGGCCAACCCGCTCGGCCAGAAGGCGTTCACCAATGGGAAGGAGACCTTGAACTTCCAGCTCGCGTCCGGGGCAGCCACGACCTTCCGCTACCGCATCCTGATCCTGTCCGGCTCCGCGACACCAGAGCAGCTCGAGACGCACTACCGGGACTTCACGCGGTGAGCGAGGCCGTGCGGGCCGTCAAAATCCACCCGGCCGACAACGTCGCGGTGGCCGTCCGGCCGCTTTCCGCGGGCTGTGACGTCACGATCGATGGCGACTGCGTGGTGCTGCGCGAGGACGTTGCCGCGGGCCACAAGATCGCTCTCAAGGCGCTCGAGCCTGGCGAGCCGGTGGTGAGATACGGATTCCCGATCGGCGCGGTGACGGCGCCGATCGCGCGGGGGGCCTGGGTGCACTCCCACAACCTGAAGACGTGTCTCGAGGGGACGGTGGAGTACCGCTACGAGCCTGGAGATCGTCCGGGGCTCCCTCCGCGACAAGAATACGCAGTCGCTCCGGGAGCCCCGGACGATCTCCAGGCAAAAGCCACCTTCGCAGGCTACCGCCGTGCCAATGGGCGCGTCGGGACGCGCAACGAGGTGTGGATCCTCAATACGGTGGGCTGCGTGAACCACGCCGCCGAGCGGATCGCGGGGATGGGGACGGAGCAGTTTGTGGGTCGGATCGACGGCGTGTATGCCTTCTCGCATCCCTACGGGTGCAGCCAGCTCGGCGACGACCTCCGCAACACGCGCCGGGTCCTGGCCGGGTTGATGCGGCACCCCAATGCCGGCGGCGTGTTGGTGCTCGGCCTGGGTTGTGAGAGTAACCAGATGGATGGCTTGCTCGACCTGGCCGGGGACGTCGACCCCGAGCGGCTGCGGTTCTTCAATTCGCAAGACGTCCCCGACGAGATCGAGGCGGGCTTGGAGCATGTCGCCGCGCTGGTCGCGCGCATGGAGCCCGACGCGCGCACAGCGTGCCCGGCCTCGGACCTGGTGCTCGGCCACAAGTGCGGCGGCTCGGACGGCATGAGCGGCATCACCGCCAATCCCCTTATCGGACGCGTCGCCGATCGGCTGACCAGGCTCGGGGGCGCGGTCCTGCTCACCGAAGTGCCCGAAATGTTCGGGGCCGAGCAGCTGCTGATGAACCGCGCGGTGGACGAGGCGGTCTTCCGGGAGATCGTCGCAATGGTGAACGACTTCAAGGCGTACTTCAGAAGGGTGGCCAGGCCCCGGTGAGGGGCATCCTGCGGTACGGCGATCCGGCGCCGCGCCGCGCGGGAGGAGCGGGAGGGGCGGGTCTGTGGCTGCTCGAAGCCCCTGGCAATGAGGGCGTGTCGTCCACAGCGCTGGTCGCGAGCGGGGCGACGTTGCTGTTGTTCACCACCGGGCGCGGCACGCCGCTCGGCTTCCCCGCGCCGACGCTCAAGATCTCGTCCAATACGAGCATCGCCGAGAAGAAGCCGCACTGGATCGACCTCAATGCAGGGGCGCTACTCGACGGCACCGCCACTCTGGACCAACTTGAGGAGGATCTCTTTGGGTTGATTCTCGAGGTTGCCTCCGGACGGCAGCAGGCGAGCAACGAAAAGCAGGGGTATCGCGAGATCGCCATCTGGAAGGAGGGAGTGACGCTGTGAGCCGCACTTCGATCAGTCGCCGCAAGGCCCTCGAGCAGGTAGCGATGCTCCTGGGCGGCGCCATCTCCGCTCCGTCCGTCGCGGGAGTGCTGAGCAGGGCCACGCGACGCGCATGGGCGGCCTCGCCAGGGTGGGCGCCTCGGACCCTGACCCCCGCCCAGCTGGAGCTCGTCGCGACCGTCGCGGAGCATCTCATGCCCCAGACAGACACGCCGGGCGCGCGTGCGGCCGGTGTGGACCGCTTCGTCGACACCCTGCTCAGCGATCACTACTCGGCCGCGGAGCGCGACCGGTTCCTGACCGGGCTCGCGGGCGTGGACGCGCGCACCCGGTCCGCGCACGGACAAGCCTTTGCCCAGTGCGCACCCGAGCAGCGGATCGCACTGCTCAGCGAGATGGATGCACGAGCGTACGCGTCGGACCGTGGGGAGGACGGGTGGTTCTTCCGCCGGATGAAGGAGCTGACCATCGTCGGCTACTACACGTCGGAGATCGGCGCCATGCAGGAGCTGCACGTGAGCCCCTTCGGGGCGTACCGCGGCGACGTCCCTTACGCCTCGCTCGGACGGGCCTGGTCATGATCACCTACGACGCGATCGTGATCGGCTCCGGCATCACGGGCGGCTGGGCCGCGAAGGAGCTCACCGAGAAGGGACTCGCGACCCTGGTGATCGAGCGCGGGCGCAACGTCGAGCACCGCAAGGACTACATCACCGAGCACAAGCCCACCTGGCAATTCCCACTGCGCAACGCGCGGCTGTCGGTGGGGACGCAAGGCGCGCAGGAGTACCCGATCCAGGCGCGCACGGGCCAATTCCACGAGTCGAA
>QHUD01000038.1 GCA_003221085.1 Gemmatimonadota bacterium | reverse complement strand
CATGTGGTCCTCCTGAGACGCCTCTGAACGGTCCCATGTCATCTGCTGGGCACTCCGCACTCCGATGATCATTCCTAGTCCGAGCACCTGTCATCGCTCCTTACCGGGCGCGCACACGTGGGTGGTTGTCCCTCTTGACGGCAGCCTTCAAGCGTGACAGCTTGTCCTCATTGGGGTTCGCTACCGACGCTAATATGGCGCCCATTACGTCACCAAACTAGGACCAATTTGTCATCTGTCAAGTCCATAAACGGCCCTATGCAGGGCCCCGTATCGGAACGGTTGGCTCGCCTGTTGGACGGCTTCAGCCCCTGGGCGGGAATCGCCTTGACCTACCGCCAGTTCGCGGCCGAAATCGGTCCGTCGGTGACGGAAGCCGCGATCAAGAAGTGGCCGCAACGCAAGAAGTTTCCGGCAGATATAGCGCGGTTGATCGTGAGCAGGGCGCGCGAACGGGGCCTCGTCGGGGTGACGCTCGAGTGGGTGCTCTGGGGCGAAGGGGCGGGGCCCCAAAAAGGAGCGAAAGACGTCCGAGCGACAGAGCCGACAGCCGAGACCGCGTCCCAGGAGCCCCATGGCCAATTCGCCGCGCGTATCGCCCGAGCCTTGCAAGCTGATCTAAGTCACAACGAGTTCGGGCAGTGGTCCTCGGCGGAGGTGCAGCACACGGTCATCTGGGCCTTAAAGGATCTGGCCCGGCGGCTCCGGGTGCTCCAGTTCGACATGGGCGAGACGTTCGAGCTGACGGACGGGTGGGCGGGCGAGATCGGCTTACCCGTTCGGTCGACGGAGGAGCAGGACCAGGAGCGCTGATCCCCAAGTGTCACCATCGAAACACGATCCCATCACCCGCTTCAGCTCGGTTATTCAACAGGTTCGCGACTTCGAGTGCTGACGCGCGACGGGTGGCTGCTCTTCTTGACGCGGTCCACTCGCCTCTTCGCCTACGGCGCGTTGTCCGTGGTCCTGGTGTTCTATTTGACCAGCCTCGGGCTGAGCACGTCCCAAACCGGCCTATTGCTCACGCTCACCCTGGTGGGGGACACGGTGGTCTCCCTCTACCTCACGACGCGAGCCGATCGGATCGGGCGGCGGCGGATGCTGATCATTGGTGCCCTGCTCATGGCTGCCGCCGGCCTGGCCTTCGCCTCCACCCGCAACTTCGTGTTCCTGGTCGTCGCCGGGACGATCGGCGTCATCAGCCCCAGTGGCAATGAGGTGGGGCCATTTCTCTCGATCGAGCAAGCCGCCCTGGCGCACGTCGTTCCCTCGCAGACGCGGACGTCGGTATTCGCCTGGTACACGCTGGCCGGCTCGTTTGCGACGGCTGCCGGTGCACTCAGTGGAGGGGCGCTGTCGCATGTCCTGCAGCAGTGGGCGGTGCCGGCCGTTGAGAGCTACCGTGTGGTAGTCGTCCTGTATGCGCTGCTTGGGGTGGTATTGGCGCTCCTGTTCACCCGGGTTTCGCCCGCCGCTGAGGTCAGCGTGTCCGGAGCGGGGTCCTTCGGCATCGGTCGCTCGCGCGACGTGGTTCTCAAACTATCGGCCCTCTTCGCGCTCGACTCTTTCGGGGGCGGCTTCGTGGTGCAGAGCTTCGCCGCCTATTGGTTTTATCTCCGTTTCGGCGTGAACCCCGCAACCCTCGGCGCGATCTTCTTTTGGGCGAATGTGCTGGCCGGGATCTCGGCGCTCGTGGCGTCCCGACTTGCCGCGTGGGTCGGTCTCGTCAGGACGATGGTGTTCACACACCTCCCGTCGAACATCTTGCTCATTCTCGTGCCGCTGATGCCGAGCCTGCCGCTTGCCACCCTGGTCCTGCTGGCGCGCTTCAGTATCAGTCAAATGGACGTACCGACCAGGCAGTCGTACATCATGGCCGTCGTCGGTCCCGAGGAGCGCTCCGCGGCTGGTGGCATCACCGGCGTAGCACGAACGATCGGCGCTGCCCTCGCTCCTGTGTTTGCGGGGTTCCTCTATGCTCGCCCGGCGTTGATGAGCGTGCCCTTCTTCATCGCCGGCGGGCTGAAAGTCGCATACGACCTGTTGCTCTACCGGAGCTTCGTGGCGGTGCGAACGCCCGAAGACGCGCCGTGATCTCGATGAAGCCCTTCTAAGGTCGGGCGGTCGGCAGTGCGCGCGCCACCTCGACCAGTTCGTGGACGAGCCGCGGCGCCTTCGCGCGCCACACGAGCGCGATCCAGCAAGGGATCGGAGGCTCGATGATCGGGCGATAGACAATCGCGGTCGGCGTGGCCCGGTAGCGGGCCGCGACCTCCTCGCTCGCCAGCGCCCAGGCCTCTCCCGCGGCGATCTGGACGTTCGCCGACGGTGTCTCGTTGGGACGCTCGCGCCGCCGCAACGGGACCAATCCACGGTCTCGCAGCGCCTCATCGATCGTCCGGGAGAAGCCGGGCCACCGCTGGGGCGAGGAGTGCAGCCACGTGAGGTTCCGCAGGTCTGCCAAGGTGATCGAAGATTGGGCGGCGAGGGGGTGATTCGCCGGGAGGAGTACGCCCTTCGTCGTACAGTCCACGATGCGCAGCGCGCTGAACCCGGCGACGGGCCATTGCGCGATGAATACGGACGCGACGTCGACGTGTCCCTCCCGCAGGGCGTGGTACGTGTCCGCATCGCTCTTGCTCGACACGTGCACTTGCGCCTCCGGGTGGGCGTCGCGAAACGCCGCGAGCAGGTCCTCGATGTTCGCGCTGTACACCGAGAGCTCGCCGTGCGCGAACTCGAGGTCGGAGGCGCCGTTCTTGCCAGCGCTGCGGGCGCTGGTCATGGCGCGTCCCGCCACTTCCAGCGTGCCGCGTGCATCCGCCAGGAAGGCCTCGCCCGCCGGCGTGAGCCGGACCCCGCGGGGGAGGCGCTCGAACAACGTCACCCCCAGCTCCGTCTCGAGGTCGTGGATCTGCTTCGACAGGGCGGGTTGCGCGACGCGCAGGCGGCGTGCAGCCTGCGCAAAGCTGTGCTCCTCAGCGACCGCCACGAAGTAGCGAAAATGCCGTAGCTCCATTGCTCCTGTTCTTGACTTTGCTATACTATACTCAGCATTGCTTCACAGAGGAACGTCTCCGGACTCATGGCGTTCGATTCCGAGTTGCTCGATATCGCCCAGGCGGCCGCGCTGCTGCGGGTCAGCGAGGCGTCCCTGCGCCGTTGGACCAACGCCGGGCGTCTCGCCTGCCGCCGCATCGGCGGGCGTCGCGAGCGGCGCTTCCGACGGGCCGATCTGATGGCGTTCCTGGAAGGCGATGTGAGCGCGACGCCGGCGAGCCACGTCTGCGGCTTCTATGCGAGTGATCTCGGGCGCACGCGCCAGGCGGCGAGCCTCGTCGAGAATGGTCTGGACGCCGGCAGCGTCTGCATCCTCACCGCGCAGCTTCGCGTTCGCGAGCCGGTCCTCGCCCGGCTCGCGCGCCGCCGCCCATTGCTGCGACGCGAGCTTGAGGCGAAGCGCCTGCTGGTCTCGGAATACGCCGAGACGGCCGCGACCCAGCTGGAGTTCTGGGAGACCACGTTCGGGGCGGCGATACGGGACGGCGCTCGCGCCCTCCGGGTGGTGGGCGACGTGTCCGGCGGGAGGCTCGCCCGGGAGGGCGACTTCGACCAGGTCCTCGAGTACGAGGCCGCGTACGAGAGGCTGTCGCGGCGCTTTCCGGTGACCACGGCGTGCCTATACGACGCGCGCAGCCACTCCGGGCTGGAAACGGCCCGGTTGGTCCAGCGCCATCCGGACCTGTTCCGTCACCCCAGCGCCCATTCCGTGAGCTGACCCGCCGTAGCTCAGCCCCGGTCGTACGCCTGTTGCAGGCCCTTGATGTCGATCTTTTTCATCTTCAGCATGGCCTGCATGACCCGGTTTGCTTTCTGGGGATCCTTGTCTCCCAACATCTTCCCCAGGGCCGTGGGAATGATTTGCCACGAGAGGCCATACTTGTCCTGTAGCCAGCCGCATTGATCTTCTCTGCCGCCGGCGGACAGCTTCTTCCACAGCTCGTCTACTTCCTGCTGCGTCTCGCAGTTCACGAAGAGCGATATGGCCGGCGTGAATTTGAATTGCGGGCCGCCGTTCAGGGCGTAGAACTCCTGGCCCTCGAGCTGGAACGTCGCGGACATGACCGTTCCTTTCGGTCCTGGACCGGCGTCTCCATAGCGCGTGACCCGGATGACCTTCGAATTCTTGAAGATCGAAACGTAGAAATTCATCGCTTCTTCGGCTTTGCCGTCGAACCACAGAAACGGGACGATCTTCTGCATACAGGTCTCCTTAGGATGGTTTGGAGGCCAGCAGGTCGGCCAGACGCTGGTAGCTCGCAGCAACGCCGCTCTCCATACCGGACTTGAGGACTGCGTCCCGGGCCTCCCGCGACTCGTAGCGCACGGTCTGGGTGAGCGTGGTTCGTCCTCCCTTCTCGACCAGCACGAGGGTGTTGAGGGCCTCGCCCGGGTACCAGGCCTCGTCGAACCCCTCGGTGTCGACGAACCAGCCGGGCGGTCCCAGCAGCCACCGTTTGATCAGGTCGGGCTTGGTATGGGCGTCGAACACGAGCTGGCGGGGGGCATCGAACCCACGCGTCATCACGATGTCCCGCTCCCCGCGGGGCTGCCGTCAAGTCCCCACGCGCTTAGTCCAGCTCGATCCGCGACATGTCGAAGGACGGTTTGGGGAACCGCATGTCGAGGGCCTCGAGCGTCTCGACCAGAATCTGTGATACGGCGAGGTTGCGGAACCATTTCTTGTCCGCCGGCACAACGAACCAGGGCGCGCGGGGCGTGCTGCACCGGGCCAGCGCTTCTTCGTAGGCGGTAACGTACTCGTCCCAGTGCTTCCGATCCTCGAAGTCGCTGGGCGACAGCTTCCACTGCCTTGCAGGATCGCGCAGCCGCTCCTCGAAACGTCGCCGCTGCTCGCCCTTGCTGATATGCAGGTAGAACTTCACGATGACGATGCTGCTGTCCGTCAGGAGCCGCTCGAAGCCGTTGATGTGGTCGTAGCGACCGGACCAGACGTCCTTGGGCACGAGCTTCCGCACGCGTGCGGCCAGCACATCCTCGTAGTGCGACCGGTTGAAAATGGCCACGTCCCCCAAGGGTGGCACCGCCCGGTGCACCCGCCACAAGAAGTCGTGCTCCGCTTCCTCGGCGGACGGAGCCTTGAACGACGTCACCCGAGACCCCTGGGGATTGAGGCCTCTCATGACGTGACGAACCGTTCCGTCCTTGCCCGCGCCGTCCATCCCCTGAAGCACGACCAGCAGGGCACGCCGGTGCTCGGCATACATCAGATACTGCAGCTCGTCGAGGCGCGCGATGCTTTTCTCGGTTTCCTCGACCGCCGACTCTTTCCGGAACCCGAGCGTTTCGTCGGGGTCCCAATCGGCGAGCCTGACTCGCCTGTCCGGACGGACCACCAGCCTGTCGCGGAGCGCCATCGGGCGAAGCTACTGCGCCGTACTCTCAGTGTCGATTTGGCCCAAGCGCGGTGACCAGACGCTCGGACGTCGTCCACGGCAGGACGCAGCGCTGCTGGCTGCTGGCGAGCGCCAGCTCCAGTCCACACATGACCTCGAGCACCTGTTCGGTCGAGACCGCCAGCGGCGCCGTGCCCCGGATGGCGTCGCGCACGTTCTCGTAGTAGTGCGTGAAACTCGACGGGATGGTCGGAATGGTTCGGGTACCCTCGGGCGTGGTCAGCACCCCGTGCCGTTCGGGTGGCTCCGCATCCCAGTTCCGCTCGTCGGGCGTGCGACCGGATTTGAGCGCCTCTTCCTGCGGATCGAGTCCGTACTTGACGAACGAGCCTCGCGTGCCGTGAACCGCGAAGGTCGGCCCCGGTGAGGCCGCCAGCATGGAGGCTCGCAGCAGCGCCCGCATGCGGGGGTAGTGCAGCGTGACGTCGAACGCGTCGTCGGTGGCGGCCCCTTCGCGCTCGATCCGGATGTCGGCCGAGATCGCGGCGGGAGGACCGAACAGGACCAGGGCCTGATCGAGCAGGTGCGAACCCAGATCGAACCAGATGCCGGAGCCGGGCTGCGGCTGTTCGCGCCACGCGGTCGGTCGGAGCTCCGGGCGAAACCGATCGAAGTGGGATTCAAAAATCGATACCCGGCCGAGCCCGCCGTCCGACAGGAGCGTTTGGACTGTGACGAAATCACCTACGTAGCGCCGGTTCTGATACGCCGATAGGACGCGGCGCTTGTCATGGGCCAGCCGGACGAGCTCCGCGGCCTCCGCCGCAGTGGTGGTGAAGGGCTTATCGATGACGACGTGGCGTCCCGCCAGCAGGCACTGCTTCGCGATCGGATGATGCGACGGATTGGGCGTCGCGATCACGACGAGATCGATGGCCCGGGTGAGCAGGTCCTGGACGCTCCGGACGAACTCGACATCCGGATAGCGCGGGTCCGGGGGGGCGCCACTGCGCTGGACGATGGTGGTGAGGCGGAGGCCCTGCACCGCGCGAATAACGGGCGCGTGAAAGGTCTTGCCTGCGAAGCCGAAACCGACGAGGCCGACGTTGAGCATGGCGGTCGCAGGGGCCTATATTCGCCCAGGATGCGATCCGGCGCGAGCGCCGCCGTTAGTCAGTTCGCGGGAGGTACCGTGCGGCGCGCGACCTCGAGCAGCGTCTCGACCAGGGGTGAGCGAGCGTCGCCGCGCCAGACGAGGGCAAACCACATGGGGATCGGGGCGTCGGCGAAGGGCCGGTGCACGATCGATTCTTGCATGTCGGCGTAGAGCGCGGCGACGGCCGGGTTCGCGAGCGCCCAGGCGTCTCCCGCGGCGATCGCCACGTTGGCCCCGATATCGCCGCGGCGCCCGCGATGGCGGGTGGGCACGAGCCCGCGGCTCTCGAGCGCCGTCCGCAACACGCGATACAGCTCGGGTCGGCTGCGCTGGGAGGGATGCAGCCAGGTCAGGTCGGACAGGTCCCGCAGGCGAACCTGCGACCGCGCCGCGAGCGGATGCGTCGCCGGAAGCAGCACCCCCGTGGCGGCGCAGTCCACGAGCTGAAACGCCTCGAGCCCGGGGATCGGCCACGTGCCGACAAACGTCGCGGCCACGTCGATGCGCTGCTCCCGCAGCGCGGCGTGCTGATCGACGTCATCCAAGCGCACGATGCGCAGCGGCGTCTGCGGTGACGCCGCCCGGAACGCGGCGAGGAGTTTGAGCAAGGCCGGTGTGTAGACGTACAGATCGCTATGCGCGAACTTGAGCCCCATCGTCGAGTCGGTCTGCCGGGCCGTGGCGACGGCGCGCGCCGCGCTTTCCAGCGCCTGGCGTGCGTTACTGAGGAACTGCTCGCCGGCCCGCGTCATCCTTGCCCCCCGCGGCAGCCGCTCGAACAGCTTGACCCCGACTTCCCGCTCGAGGTCGCGCATCTGTTTCGAGAGCGCAGGTTGTGCCACGCGCAGCCGGCGTGCGGCTCGCAGGAAGCTGCCCTCCTCGGCCACCGCGACGAAGTACCGCAAATGCCGTAACTCCACTCAGGCCAGCCCTTGCAGGGCGGTCTCGACGAACCGCCGGATGAGACCGCTCGCCATCCCGGTCCGGGCCAGCAGAAACGCCCCTGCCGCGGTGCCCAGCAGGTGGTCCGCGTAGGCCCGGACGGCCCGGTCGCGCGGCACGGTTTCGTCCCGGCGCGCGTTCGCCAGCGCCCGTCCCAGCAGCCGGCGTACTCGATCGAAGTGTCGCCGCACCCGGCCCGCCGACGCGGGACCGACGTCCCCACGCTCGAACGCCGCATTGCACATGAGGCAACCCCGGCGATCGCCCGGGCTGCGAATCAGCTCGAGCACTCGATCGAAGAACGCCCGGATCTCGCGAGCGGACGCCCCCGGGGTCTCGAGCGGCTCCAGCATCGGGTCCATGACGGCCTGCGAGTAGCGCTCGAGGCTTGCCAGAAACAGATCGCGCTTGGCGCCGAACGTGGCGTACAGACCGTAGCGACTGGCCCCGGTGCGGCGGACCAGCCGGTCCAGCGGCGTCGCGGTGTATCCCTGGCGCCAAAACAGCTCGACGGCGCGGTCGAGAGCCTCTGCGGGCTCGAAGGCTTTGGTCCGTGGCATGCGCCCTTCCATTCAAGAACGTACAGTCTGATATGATGCGCTCGTCAACGTTCTCGCTCCACCCCACGGCTGTCAACGGGTAGCTATCGCTCGGAGCGCTACCACCCCTAACAAGGAAGTATTGGACGGGAATCGCTGGTGGAAGCATGTGTCTACGCACGTCGATGCGCGTCCCGCTGCGGGTACTGATTGCGGAAGACTCTGAGGACGATGCCCGGTTGCTGCTACGCGAGCTTCAGCGCGCGGGCTACCAGCCGACACACGAGCGCGTGGATCACCCGGCGGCCATGACGGCGGCGCTCGATCGGCAGGGGTGGGATCTCGTGATCGGGGACTACAGCATGCCGGCCTTCAGCGGGCCGGCGGCCCTCGCCCTGCTGCGAGCCCGCGATCTCGATACGCCCTTCATCTTCGTGTCGGGCACGATCGGCGAAGACGTCGCGGTCGAGGCGATGAAGGCGGGCGCGCAGGATTTCCTCACCAAGGGCAATCTCCGGCGGCTGATCCCGGCCATCCAGCGGGAGCTGCGTGACGCCGAGGTGCGGGGAGAGCGGCGCCGGGCTCAGACGGCCCTGCTCGAGCGCGCGCGCCTGGCGGAGCTGACGTCCGACGTCGGGATAGCCCTGACGCGAGGCGCGGCCCTGCGCGAGACACTGCAGCTCTGCGTCGAGGCACTGGTGCGCCACCTCGACGTGGCGTTCGCCCGTATCTGGACGCTCGACGAAACCACCGGCACCCTCGAGCTGCAGGCGAGCGCCGGGATGTACACGCATATCGACGGACCGCACAGCCGCGTGCCCCTGGGACAGAACAAGATCGGCGTGATCGCCCGGCAGCGCCGTCCCTACCTGACCAACCAGGTGGTGGGCGATCCGCAAGTCCACGATCAGGAGTGGGCCCAACGCGAGGGAATGGTGGCGTTCGCCGGCGTCCCCGTAGTGGTGCAGGAGCGGGTGCTCGGCGTCATGGCGATGTTCGCTCGGCAGCCGCTCTCCGAGTTCGTGCCCAAGGCGTTGGCGTCGGTGGCGAGTGCCGTGGCCGTCGGCGTCGAACGCAAGCGCGCCGAGGAAGCGCTGCGGCAGTCCGAGGAGCGGCTGCGGCAAGCGCAGAAAATGGAGGCGGTCGGCCGTCTGGCCGGCGGCGTCGCCCACGATTTCAACAACCTGCTGACCGTGATCTCCAGCTACAGCGATCTGTTGCTCGAAGATCTCGGCTCGGACGATCCCAGGCGCGACGACGTCGAGCAGATCCGGAAAGCCGCCGACGGCGCCGCCGCGCTCACGCGCCAGCTGCTCGCGTTCAGCCGTCAGCAGGTGCTCCAGCCCAAGGCGCTGGACCTCAAGGCGACCGTCGCCGGCACAGAGAAGCTGCTCAAGCGCCTCATCGGCGAAGACATTCAGCTGGCCACCTTCCTCGCGCCCGACCTAGGAGTGGTGAACGCCGACCCCGGCCAAATCGAGCAGATCATCATCAACCTCGCGGTCAACGCCCGCGATGCGATGCCTGCCGGGGGCCGCTTGACCATCGAGGCGGCCAACGTGGACATGGACGAGGAGTACGTGCGCGGCCACGCGCCCGCCGGCCCCGGCCGCTACGTCATGCTCGCGCTGTCCGACACGGGAATCGGGATGGACGAGCCAACCAAGGCCCGCATCTTCGAGCCGTTCTTTACCACGAAGGAGGCGGGCAAGGGCACCGGGTTGGGGCTTGCTACCGTGTACGGGATCGTGAAGCAGTCGGGCGGATTCATCTGGGTGTATTCCGAGCCCGGTCGGGGGACGACCTTCAAGGTCTACCTGCCGAGGATCGAAGAGCCGGCGGAGCCCGCCGCCGCCCCCACGGCGACCGTGGAGCTGCGCGGCACGGAGACCGTGCTCGTCGTCGAGGATGCGCCCTCGGTGCGCATGGTGACGCGACAGGTGCTCGAGCGCTATGGCTACACGGTCCTCGAAGCGTCGAACGGCGCCACCGCGCTGCGGCTCGCGGCCAAGCATCACGGTCGGATTCACCTGTTGCTGACCGATGTCGTGATGCCAGGACTCAGCGGGCGGCAGCTGGCCCAGCAGCTGGCGCAGCTCCGGCCCGACCTGAAAGTGCTGTATGCGTCGGGCTACACGGACAATGCCATCCTCCATCACGGGATCCTCGAGTCCGGCATCGCGTACCTGCAAAAGCCGTTCACGCCAGAGACACTGGGGCGAAGCGTGCGGCAGGTGCTGGATTCATCGCCGGCCTCGTAGAGGCGGCGTGGCAAGGATTCTCGTGATGGACGACGACGAGTTGCTGCGGGGCGCGCTCCGGGTCACACTGGAGGGGGCGGGGTACGAGGTGATGGAAGCCGCCAACGGGGACGAAGGGCTGCGGCTGCAGCGCGCCCACGGGGCCGATGTCGTGCTGGTGGATATCTTCATGCCCGTGCGCGACGGGCTCGAGGTCATCAAGGCGCTCCGTGCCGAGATTCCTGAATCGAAGATCATCGCCGTGTCTGGTGGGGGGAGGACCGGACAAATTGAAGTGCTGAGGGCCGCGGCGGCCTTCGGCGCTTCGCGCACGCTGCTCAAGCCGTTCGCACCGCGGGTGCTGCTCACGGCGATTCGTGAACTGTTGGGAGAGCGCGCATGATTCATGATTAATGAAAGGACGAGCCGTGTCGCGAACCCACCCCTCGGTGCCGCAAAAACGCCCTAGCCGCCGGCCCACAAACCGCCATCTTTTGGCCCTGCGTCAGGGGGCGTGACATACGTCACAACGGCTCTGTGCCGGAAGGGCAAGTTGTTCGGGACATAGTTCGCCACGGTTCACGGGCACGATCGACAAGGGGGCAGCGATCGATGGCTGACATGCGGGCCGCTGCGGTAGCGACATCGATGGTCCTCGCGTCATGCCTCTTTTGTTTCCCTCAACCCGGGTTCACCCAACAGCCGGACTCGAGCGTCTCCGCCGAGGCCTTGAAGAAGCTGAGCATCGAACAGTTGATGAACCTGCAGGTCACCTCCGTCTCGAAACGTCCCGAGCGTCTCTCCCAAACCGCCTCGGCGATCCAAGTGATCACACAGGAGGATATTCGTCGCGCCGGCGCATCCAGCCTCGCCGAGGCACTGCGGCTCGCCAGCAACTTGCAGGTCGCGCAGGTCGATTCCCGCCAATGGGCCATCAGCGCGCGCGGCTTCAATAGCACCACCGCCAACAAGCTCCTCGTGCTCATCGACGGGCGGACCGTTTACACGCCGCTGTTCTCCGGCGTGTTTTGGGACGTGCAGGAGGTGCCCCTCGCGGATATCGATCGGATCGAGGTCATCAGCGGGCCCGGGGCGACGTTGTGGGGGTCCAATGCGGTCAATGGGGTCATCAACGTCATCACGAAAGGCGTCAAGGACACGCAAGGGTTGCTCTTGACGGGCGGCGGCGGGAACGAGCAGCGCGGCTTCGGCACCGTCCGCTACGGAGCGGCGCTGGGCAGCACGGTTCGCGCTCGGCTCTACGGCAGGGGATTTGGGCGCGATGCGTCGGCGTTGCCCAGCGGCGCGGAAAGCGCCGATGACTGGCACTTGTGGCAGGGTGGGTTCCGCATGGACTGGGACGCGGCGACTGCGAATCAGGTCACCCTGCAAGGCGATCTGTACGATGGCCGCATCGGCCAGCCGAGCCCCGCCGCCGACATCGCGGTGAGCGGCGGCAACGTGATGGCGAAGTGGTCGCATACGATCTCCGAAAAGTCGAGTCTCGCCGCGCAGCTCTATTATGATCGGACCCACCGCAACATTCCGGGAACGTTCGGGGAGGATCTCGACACCTACGACGTCGATCTACAACACGCGACGCGACTGGGCGCTCGTCACGACCTGGTGTGGGGACTGGGCTACCGCCTGATCAACGATCGGGTCGTCAACAGCGCGGCGCTGGCCTTTCTCCCGGCCGACGTCGCGCGACAGTGGTTCACGGGCTTCATCCAGGACGAGATCGCGCTCGTCCCCAACCGGCTGCAGCTGGCGCTCGGCAGCAAGATCGAGCACAACGACTACGTCGGCTTCGAGATCCAGCCCAGCGGTCGTGTGGTCCCGCGCGGTCAGAGCCCCCTCGCGGATCGACCGGGAGCTGTTTGCTCGCATCTCACCGACCTCTGTCCTGGCGGGCGGTCCGGGCTTCCATGCAGAAGAAGAGCTGGCCTACGAGCTGGGCTACCGGCGGCGGCAGGGATCCCTTGCCCTTGCTGTGGCCACGTTCTACAGCCGTTATCACGGGCTCCGCAGCGTGGAGCAGCTCCATCCGCCCGCAACCGACACGCTCGTCATCGGCAACGGGCAGGACGGCGAGTCCTACGGCGCGGAATTGGCAACCGATTATCGAGTGACCGATCGCTGGCGCCTGCGCGCCGGGTACACGGAGCTGCGCGTCCACATCTGGCCGAACCCCGGGAGCACGGATCAGTCCCGGGGCGCTTCGGAGTCCCACACGCCCGAGCGGCAGTTCTTCCTGCAGTCGTCGGTCGATCTGCCGGCTGACCTGAGATTCGATGCCGGGTTGCGTGCGATCGATGACATCACCAATCAGCAGGTCCCGGGGTATGGCGAGCTGAATGCCAAGCTGAGCTGGCAGCCGATGCCGGCGCTCGAGCTATCGCTGGTGGGCCAGAACCTCCTGCACCGTCGTCACGTGGAGTTTGGCGCACCTGGGGCCACCCGTCGGGAGATCGAGCGCGGCGTATACGGGGCGGTTGCATGGCGCTTCTAAGAGTCGCGGCCGCGTTGCTGGTGGTATGCACCGCCCGCCTCGGGGCGCAAGGGGCGCGGGCCTCCGAGGCGCAGGTGAAGGCCGTCTTCCTGTTCAACTTCGCGCAATTCGTCGATTGGCCGCCTGAGGCCGTCCCGGACTCGCAGGCGCCGCTGGTCATCGGGATTCTGGGCGACGACCCGTTCGGGGATCTGCTCGATGCGACGGTGCGCGGCGAGCATCGGGGAGCGCGACCATTCGCGGTCCGTCGTTTTCAGCGCGTGGAAGACATCACGCGGTGCGACATCCTGTTCATTGGTCGGCCCGAGGCGGATCGGCCGGAGGAGATCCTCGCGCGTCTCAAGAACCGGCCGATCCTCACGGTGAGTGACGCCGACGCCTTCGCCGAGCGTGGTGGCATGATTCGCTTGGTGACCGACCGGAGCCGCATCCGGCTCCAGCTCAACTTGACTGCGACGGAAGCGGCCCACCTGACCATCAGCTCCAAGCTGCTGCGCGTGGCCGAGATCGTCCGCCGGACTGGGAGTTGAGATGTCGCCGCTGCGCGACTGGCCGATCAAACGAAAGCTGACGGCGATCCTGCTCCTGATCAGCGGATTGGTTTTGTTGCTGACCTCGGCCGCGTTCGTAACCTATGAGGTCGTGACGTTCCGCCAGACGATAATGATTCATCTGGCCACGCGGTCCCGTATTCTCGCCGCCAACAGCACCGCCGCCCTGGCGTTTGCGAACGAGAGGGACGCGACAGAACTCCTCGGTGCCCTGCAGTACGACCCGCATATGGTTGCCGCGGCGCTGTATGGCCGGGACGGGCGGGTGCTCGCGACCTATCCGGCAGCCGCCGCCGATCTTATCCCTGCCGTGCCGCAGCCGGACGGCTACCGCTTCGAGGGCAGCCGTCTTGTGGCGTTTACGCCCGTGGCGCAGGGAGGGAACGAGCGGCTGGGGACTCTCTACATCGCGTCGGACACGAAGGCCGTATCGGACGCCCTCCGGCTTTCCGGCGTCATCGCCATCGTCGTCCTCGCGATCGCGCTGCTGGCCGCCTATGCGTTGGCCACCGCCCTGCAGGGACGGATCTCAGGACCGATCCTCGCGCTCGCGGAAACGGCGACCGTGGTCTCGACCCGCCAGGACTATGCCGTACGGGCGCCCAAGTTCGGCGAAGACGAATTGGGCGGGCTGACCGATGCCTTCAACCAGATGCTCGCCCGGATCGAGGACCAGAACCGCGCGCTCCGAGCGAGCCAGGACGAGCTGCAGCGCTACGCCACCGAGCTCGAACAGCGGGTCGAGGAACGGACCCACGAGCTCCAGGAACGCCACGAAGCACTGCGGCGCAACGCGGCCGAGCTCCTCGCCGCCAACACGGAGCTGGACGCGTTCGCCTATTCGGTGTCGCACGACCTGCGCGCACCGCTGCGCAGCATCGACGGGTTCAGTCAAGTGTTGCTGGAAGACTACGGCGCGAAGCTGGACGAGGCGGGGCAGGACTCGCTGCGGCGGGTGCGCGCCGCGACGCAGCGGATGGGCACCCTGATCGACGACCTGCTCAAGCTCGCGCGGGTCACCCGTACGGAGATCCGGGCCGAGGCGGTGGACTTGAGCCACATGGCGCGGGAGATCGCGGCCGAGCTGCAACGGGCGACCCCGGACCGGCAGGTGGAATTCGCGATCGCCCCGGGGCTCAAGGCGGAGGGAGACGCGCGACTGCTGCGCGTCGTCCTCGAGAATCTTCTCCGCAACAGCTGGAAGTACACCGCGAAACAGCCGGAGTCGCGCGTCGAATTTGGATCCGTCGAAGCGAATGGAGGGCGGGCCTTCATGGTCCGCGACAACGGCGCCGGCTTCGACATGAAGTACGCGGACAAGCTGTTCGGCGTGTTCCAGCGACTGCATTCCGCCGCCGAGTTCGAGGGCACCGGCGTCGGCCTCGCCACGGTCCGGCGCATCATCAACCGCCACGGCGGCCGGATCTGGGCGGAAGGCGCCGTCGGTCAGGGAGCCACGTTCTACTTCACTCTGTGACGGCCCGCTCCCCGCGGGCCTGGAGGCACTCGTGAACCCGGGAAAGATCCTGCTGGTGGAAGACAACCCTGACGACGTCGCCCTGACGCTGCGCGCGCTCAAGAGTCACAACATCACGAACGACGTCGTCGTGGCGCCGGACGGGGCACAAGCGCTCGACTATCTCTTCGGCACCGACGGCGGCAAGCACGCGCAGGAGCTACCAGCGGTGGTGTTGCTCGATCTCAAGCTGCCCAAGGTCAATGGGATGGAGGTGCTCCAGCGCATCCGGTCCGACGACGCCACCCGCTTCCTGCCGGTCGTCATCCTCACCTCTTCCGACGAGGAGCGCGACGTGATCGAGGGCTATAGCCTGGGGGCCAAC
>QHUD01000168.1 GCA_003221085.1 Gemmatimonadota bacterium | reverse complement strand
ACGCGTGCCATCCTACCGGTTCACCTGTACGGCCAGATGGCGGACATGGAGCGTCTGCTGGCGATCGGCCGGGCGCACGGCGTCAAGATCATCGAGGACGCGGCCCAGGCGATCGGCGCGCGCCGCTCGATTGACGGTGAGTGGCGGATGGCGGGCGAGCTCGGCTGGGCCACGGGGTTCTCTTTCTTTCCCAGCAAGAACCTGGGCGCATGGGGTGACGGCGGCATGATGGTCAGTTCGGACGACGCCCTGGCCGAGCGCCTCCGGAAGCTCCGGCTGCACGGCGGCGCGAAGCAGTACCATCATGACGAGGTGGGTATCAACTCGCGGCTCGACTCGCTCCAGGCCGCCGTGCTGCTGGCGAAGCTGCCACACCTCGCGGCGTGGTCGGCGCAGCGCCGGGAGCACGCGGCGTATTACGCGCGCGGGCTGGCCGATCTGCCGGCGGTCCGCCCGCCGGCCGTGGACCCTGCGAACGAGCACATCTTTCATCAGTACACCCTGCGCGTCGAGCGGCGGGACGAGCTGCAGGCAGAGTTGAAGCGCCAGGGGATCGGCAGCGCGGTGTATTACCCCCAGCCGCTGCAGCTGCAGCCCTGCTTCAGCCATTTGGGGTACCGGCCGGGCCGGCTGCCCGAGTCGGAGCGAGCGTCCCGCGAGGTTCTGTCGCTGCCCGTCTACCCCGAGTTGACGCGCGCGCAGCTCGACTGGGTGATCGAGACGATCCGCGGTTTCTATCAGTGAGCCGCCTCAGGCTCGGCGTGATCGGCGCCGGGGCGTGGGGCCGAAACCACGTCCGCACCGCCGCTGGCCTGGCGGAGGCCGAGCTGGCGGCGGTGTGCGACGCCGACGCCAAGGTGCGCGAGCGCCTCGCGCGGCAGTACCCGTCCACGCACGTCACGGCCGACACGGCCGACCTCCTGGGTCGCGTGGACGCGGTCGTGATCGCGTCACCGGCGGCGACGCACGCCCGGTTGGCATTGCAGTGCGTCGAGGCCGGAAAGCCGTGTCTCGTCGAAAAGCCGTTCGCGTTGAGTGTACGGGACGCCGAAGCGGTCGCGCGGGCCGCCGCCGACGCCCGAGTCCCCGTGCTGGCAGGCCACCTGCTCGTGTTCCATCCCGCGGTGGAGCGGTTGCGGGCGTTGGTGCAGGGGGGAGATCTTGGGCGGATCTATTACCTGTATGGTCTCCGCGTCAACCTGGGGCAGGTGCGCGCCGATGAGAACGCCCTGTGGAGCTTCGGCCCCCACGACGTCTCGGTGGCATTGTACTTGCTCGGGGAGGCCCCCATCCGGGTAGCAGCGCAGGGGAGGAGCTACCTGCAGCCGAAAGTCGAGGACGTCGTCTTCCTGACCATGGAGTTCGGGAGCGGCGTGCTCGCGCATGTGCAGTTGTCGTGGCTTGACCCTCACAAGGAACGGAAACTCACCGTGGTAGGGGCGAAACAAATGGTCGTGTTCGATGATATGGAGGCGCGCGAGAAGCTCCGTATCTATGACAAGGGCGTAGACCGGCCGCCGGACTACGGGTCGTACGGCGAGGCGCTGTCGGTTCGCGAGGGCGACATCTTCATTCCCAAGATCCCCAACGTGGAGCCGCTCGCCGCCGAGGTCGGCCACTTCATCCGCGTGGCGCGGCGCGAAGAGCCACCGCGGGCCGGGGCGGAGGACGGGGTGCGGGTGGTGCGGGTGCTGGATGCGGCCACGCGCTCCTTGGCGACGGGCGGGGCGCCCGTTCAACTATGAGCACCGCCACCCAGTCTTCCGCCGATGTCCTGGTTGCGAAGGCGCGGGACCGCTCCGCGCTGATCGGGATCGTCGGTCTCGGCTACGTGGGCCTGCCGCTCGCGATGGAGTTCGCGCGCGCCGGCTTCCGCGTGCTCGGGTTCGACGTCAGCAAGGCGGTCGTGGATGGTCTGACGCAGGGACGCTCCCACGTCCAGGATGTGCCGAGCGCGGAGGTGGCACGCTTCACCAAGGACGGCAAGTTCGCCGCGACGACCGACCTGGCGCGGCTGCGCGAGCCCGACGTCGTGTCGATTTGCGTGCCGACGCCGCTCTCGAAAACGAAGGACCCCGATGTGAGCTACGTGCTCGCCGCGACGAACGCGGTGAAGCAGGCACTGCGGCGCGGCCAGCTCATCGTGCTCGAATCCACGACGTATCCCGGCACCACGCGCGAGTTGATGCTCCCCGCCTTGGAAGCCACGGGGCTCAAGGTGGGGGAGGACTTCTTCCTCTCGTTCTCCCCGGAGCGAGTGGACCCCGGGAACCCGAAGTGGAACACGCACAACACGCCCAAGGTGGTGGGTGGGATCACGCCGGCGTGTCAGCGCGTCGCCATGGCGATCTACGAGCCGGCGATCGAACGCCTCGTGGCCGTATCCTCCACCGAGGCCGCCGAGCTGGTCAAGATTCTCGAGAACACGTTTCGCAGCGTGAACATCGGGCTCGTCAACGAGATGGCGATCGTGTGCGACAAGCTCGGCGTCGACGTGTGGGAGGTGATCGAGGCGGCGGCGACGAAGCCGTTCGGCTTCATGAAGTTCACGCCGGGCCCCGGCGTCGGGGGGCACTGCATCCCGCTCGATCCGCACTACCTCGCGTGGAAGATGCGGACGCTCAACTACCGCACGCGGTTCATCGAGCTGGCGGGTGAGATCAACGCCGGGATGCCGGAATTCTGGGTGGCGCGGGTGGTCGACCGCCTCAACGAGCAGGGGCGCGCGGCGCGGGGCAGCAAGGTGCTGGTCGTGGGCGTCGCGTATAAAAAGGACATCGACGACATCCGCGAGAGCCCGGCACTCGACGTGATCCGCCTGTTGCATCGGCGCGGCGCGGTGGTTTCCTATCACGATCCGCACGTTCGCAAACTCAAGGACGAGGACACCGATCTCGCGTCGCTCCCCCTCACCTCTGAGACGCTCGCGGCTGCCGACTGCGTCGTGATCGTGACCGATCATTCGGATGTCGACTACGCCCTCGTCGAGCGCTGTGCGCGTCTCGTCGTCGATACGCGGAACGCGCTCGCGAAGGTCCGGCCTCGGGACCAGGAGCCGTGAAGGTCACCGTCGTCGGCACCGGGTATGTCGGCCTGGTGATCGGGGCGTGCCTCGCCGAAACCGGCAATGACGTCATCTGCGCGGACGTGGACTCCGGCAAAATCGAGGGCCTGCGGCACAATCGCCTTCCGATTCACGAGCCGGGGCTCGAGCCGCTGGTCGTGCGCAACCAGCGCGACGGCCGCTTGGAGTTCACCACCGACGTCGGCGCCGCGATCGAGCGCTCGGATGTGATCTTCATCGCGGTGGGCACACCGCCCGACGAGGATGGCTCGGCCGACCTGCAGCACGTGCTGGACGTGGCGCGGACCATCGGCCAGCACATGAACCGGTCCAAGCTGGTCGTCACCAAGAGCACCGTGCCCGTGGGCACCGCCGAGCGGGTGCGCGCCGAGATCGCCAAGCATACCAAGACCGCGTTTCACATCTGCGCCAATCCCGAGTTCCTCAAGGAAGGGGCTGCGGTCGAAGACTTCATGAAGCCGGATCGCGTGGTGATCGGCGTGGATTCCACGGACGCCGCGGAGACTCTCGGCCAGTTGTAT
>QHUD01000037.1 GCA_003221085.1 Gemmatimonadota bacterium | reverse complement strand
GAACGCGACGCCATGATCGTGAACCCGCTCGGCATGCATGCGCGCCCGGCGGCGGAGTTCGTGAAGCTCGCCAGCCGCTTCAAATCGGCGGTCGAGCTCCGCAAAGACGACCTCGCCGTGAACGGGAAAAGTATCATGGGCGTAATGATGCTGGCGGCCGAGTGCGGATCGTCGCTGTCGATCAAGACCGACGGGGAGGACGCGGAATCGGCGATGGAAGCGCTGCTCGCCCTGGTCGCTGACGGGTTCCACGAGATGCACCTGACGCAAGAGGTGCGTGAGGCCGAGATGCGCGATGCGGAGCAGCAGGAAAACGAGGGGAGCGAATGAGCGACCGGCAGCTCAAGGGGATCGGCGTATCGCCTGGGATCGGGGTCGGCGCCGCGATCGTCGTGCGTTGGACGATGCCCGAGGTCCCGCATCGCGTCGTGCCGCGCTCGCAAGTCGAGAAGGAGGTGCGCCGGTTGCGCGCCGCGGTGAAGGATGTGAAGCGCTATCTCCAGGATATGCGGGCGAAAGCCGAGGATCGCGCCGGCGTCGACGAGGCGCGCATCTTCGACGCCCAGATCCTGATGCTCGAGGACAAGGAGTTTCTTTCCGGCGTCGCGGACCTGATTCGCGAGAACCACCTCGCCGCCGAGAAGGCGTACGAATTCAAAGCCCTCGAAGTGCGCGACATGTGGGCCGCGACTGGGAGCCCGCGCCTCAAGGACCGGCTGGCGGATCTGTCCGGCGTCACGGTCCGGGTGATCGAGCACCTGATGCATCGCGGCTCGGATGAGCGGTGGGAGAGCATCACCCAGCCGACCGTGGTCGTGGCCAAGGAGTTGTCGCCAGGGCTCACCGTGCAGCTCGATCGCGAGCACGTGGTCGGCCTCGTAAGCGAAGAGGGGACGCGCACTTCGCACGCTGCGATCTTGGCTCACTCGATTGGCATCCCGGCGGTGTTCGGGGTGGCCGGCGCGATCGAGCGCATTGAGGCCGGTACGATGGTGGTCTTGGACGGCACCCGGGGCACGGTGCTGCTCCAGCCGACGCCCCATGAGATCGCCGACGCGCAGGCACAAGAGTTGCGCCGGCGGGAGCTCGCATCGCAGCTCGAGGAGGTGGTGGATCAACAGTCCGTGACCACGGACGGCCTCCGGATCGTGTTGCGCGGAAACGTCGATCTGCCCGACGAGATCAAGGCGGCCCAGGAACATCGGGCGGAGGGAGTGGGCCTGTTGCGAACGGAGTTCCTCATTACCGGACATACCGCGCTGCCGAGCGAGGATGAACAGACCGCCTATTTCCGGCGCGTGGCCAAGGCGTTTCCAGGCCACCCGGTGGTCGTGCGCACCTACGACCTCGGTGGGGACAAACTCCCGGCTCCGTTCCGGGCGCCGTCCGAGGTCAACCCGCAGCTCGGGTGGCGGGCCATTCGGGTATGTCTCGATCGGCCGGACATCTTCCGGACACAGCTGCGAGCGGCGCTGCGGGCCGCGAAGGACGGCGAAATATGGCTCATGATCCCGCTCGTCACTCGGTTAGACGAGCTTGAGCGGACTCGGGCGCTGGTGGCGGAGGAGGCGACCAAGCTCGCGCGCGAGGGTATCGCGGCGGCGACATCGCTGCCGGTGGGCGTGATGGTCGAGACGCCGGCGGCAGCGGTCATGGCCGACCGGCTCGCGGCCGAGGCGGACTTCCTCTCCGTCGGCACGAACGACCTCACGCAGTACACGTTAGTCGTAGACCGCGGCAACGCGCGGCTCGCCGAGCGCTTCACGCCGCACGATCCGAGCGTGCTGCGTCTCCTCAAGATGGTAGCGGACGCGGCGCGTACGGCGGGGAAGCCCGCGAGCGTTTGCGGCGAAATGGCCTCCGAGCCGCTCTCGGCGTTGTTGCTCATCGGGCTCGGTTACGAAACGCTCTCGGTTGCGCCGCCGGCGCTGCCGCTCGTGAAGTGGACGGTGCGCCAGGTGAGCGCAGCGCGCGCGCGCGCCGCGGCCGAGCAGGCGCTCGCCGCCCGCACCGCCGCCGAGGTACTCGATCTGTTGCGGATCGCGCTCGCCGAAGCTGTGGATTTGAAGCTGCTCGACCTCGACAGCCGGTTGCCCGCAGCAAGGCGCGCGGCTAGCTTGAACGTCTAAACCTCAGTCGGACAGGCACATGCCAGCACAACGCCACGTGTTCACCTCCGAGTCGGTGACCGAAGGTCATCCCGACAAGATCGCGGACCAGATCTCCGACGCTGTCCTGGACGCCATCATCGCCAAGGACCCGGCCGCCCGCGTGGCGTGCGAGACCCTGGTCACCACCGGTATGGCGGTCATCGCGGGCGAGATCACCACGTCCACGTACGTCCATATCCCCGACATCGTGCGGGGCACGATCAGCGCGATCGGCTACACCGACGCGAGCTTCGGCTTTGACGCCCAGACCTGCGCCGTCCTCACCACTATCGATCGTCAATCGGGGGATATCGCCCTCGGCGTGGACAAGGGTGGCGCGGGCGATCAGGGCATGATGTTCGGCTACGCCTCGGACGAGACCCCGTCCCTCATGCCGCTCCCCATCATGCTCGCTCATCGCCTCGCTGAGCGGCTCGCGGCGGTGCGCAAGGCGGGGGATCTCTCCTGGCTCCGCCCTGACGGCAAGACCCAGGTGAGCGTGGTGTACGAGGGCGCTCGCCCGGTCGGCATCAGCAAGGTGGTGGTCTCGACCCAGCACTCCGACAAGATCGACAACACCGAGCTGCGCGAGGGTGTCATCGCACTGGTGGTGCGACCGGTGCTGGCCGACGCGGGATTCGAGGTGCGGGAGTCCGATATCCTCGTGAACCCGACCGGTCGGTTCGTGGTCGGAGGTCCCCAGGGAGACGCCGGGCTGACGGGTCGAAAGATCATCGTGGACAGCTACGGCGGGATGGCGCGCCATGGCGGCGGCGCGTTCAGCGGCAAGGATCCCTCCAAGGTCGACCGCTCCGGCGCCTACGCGATGCGCTGGGTGGCGAAGAACGTCGTGGCAGCCAAGCTGGCGCAGCGCTGCGAGGCGCAGGTGGCGTACGCCATCGGGGTCGCGCAGCCCGTCTCGGTCATGATCGACACGTTTCGCACCGGCGTCGTGCCCGACGAGGCGATCGAGGACGCCATCCGCGACGTGTTCGACCTCACGCCGCTGGGCATCAACAAGGCACTCAACCTCCGCCATCCGATCTATCGCGCGACCGCGGCGTACGGCCACTTCGGCCGTGCGCCCGAGCGGCGCCGCTTCGTGGACAAGGACGTGGACCGGGAAGTCGACCTGTTTACCTGGGAGCAGGCTAACCGCGTGGAAGACCTCAGGCTCGCCGCGCAACGCTCCAAACACTACGCCTCCAAGAAAGTGAACGCATGACCACGACGGCCCGCACCGCCGCCTCTGACGTCAAAGACCTCAGCCTGGCAGGAGAGGGACGCCGCCGCACCGAGTGGGCGGAGCGCTCCATGCCGGTGCTTCGCCTCATCCGGGAGCGCTTCACCCGGGAACGACCGCTCGCTGGGCGACGCCTGTCCGCCTGTTTGCACGTCACGACGGAAACCGCGAACCTCGCGGTCACCCTTCCATCTCGTCAAGGACCACGGGATCAAGGTCTTCGCGATCAAGGGTGAAGACCACGCCACTTACTACGAGCATATCCGCGCGGCCCTGGCACATCGCCCCGACGTCACCATGGACGATGGCGCGGACCTGGTCGGCGCGCTGCATATGATCGCGCTCAACCGGCTGGACGACCTGGCGCCGCCGGTGCGCCGCTGGGTGGAGAGCCTCCCCGGGGCCGACCGCAAGGCGCTCGTCGCCGGCGTGGCGGGCTCGACCGAGGAGACGACGACCGGCGTGATCCGCCTGAAGGCGATGGCGCGCGACGGCGTGCTGCAGTTCCCCGTCATCGCGGTGAACGATTCCGATACGAAACATCTGTTCGACAACCGCTACGGAACGGGGCAGTCGACGCTCGACGGGATCTTGCGGGCCACGAACCTGCTGGTCTCCGGGAGCACGATGGTGGTGGCGGGGTACGGGTGGTGCGGGCGCGGTTTTGCGCTGCGGGCACGGGGCGCGGGCGCGAACGTGATCGTCACCGAAATCGACCCCCTCAAGGCGCTCGAGGCCCAGATGGACGGCTATCGGGTGTTGCCGATGGCGGAGGCCGCGCGGGTCGGCGACGTCTTCGTGACCTTGACCGGGAACACCCACGTGCTCCGCGTGGAGCACATGCGCGTGATGAAGGACGGAGCGGTGCTGGCAAATTCGGGCCACTTCAACGTCGAAATCGATCTGGACGGTCTGAAGCAGGCGGCCCAGGGACCGACCCGTGTGCGTGAGTTCGTCGACGAGTGGCGGCTCGGCGGGAAGCGCATCTTCGTGCTCGCCGACGGCCGGCTCATCAACCTGGCGGCCGCGGAGGGCCACCCGGCGAGCGTGATGGACATGTCGTTCGCGAATCAGGCACTCGCCGCCGAGCACGTGGTACAGCACGCCCGGGAGCTCACGAAGGATGTGCATCGCATCCCGCGGGAGCTGGACGCGGAAATCGCCCGCCTGAAGCTCGCGGCGATGGGCGTCACCATCGATGCGCTCACCCCCGAGCAGCAGAAGTATCTCGGGTCTTGGGAGATGGGGACCTGAGCCCGACCCAGGTCCAGGTTCGGGTCGCGCATCTGGGACTCGATCGCACGACCAACACACCCGTGGTCATCCTACAGGAGCAGGAAGGGGAGCGCGTGCTCCCGATCTGGATCGGTCCGGCCGAGGCGAGCGCCATCGCCATGGAGCTGGCGGGCGTGAAGTTCGCGCGACCCCTCACCCACGACCTCTTGAAGCAGGTGATCCTCGGCCTGGGCGCGGACCTGCGCAAGGTCATCATCACCCAGGTCAAGGACAACACCTATTACGCCGAGCTGCACATTTACCGCGGCGATGCGGTGATCCAGATCGACGCCCGGCCGTCCGATTCGATCGCGGTCGCCCTGCGGCTCAAGGCCCCGATTTTCACGAGCGACAGCCTGCTGGCGCTCACGTCGGTCGAGACGGGAGAGGCTGGCGGCGAGTCGGGCACGGCGCCGCTCGATCCCGACGCGCTCAAGACCTACCTCCAGAACCTCGATCCTGAAGATTTCGGCAAGTTCACTCCGTAGCACACTGCTGCTGCTGCTGTGCTGCGCCGGCGGTGTGGGGCTCCAGGCACAACAGGCGGTGGTAACGGGTCGGGTGCTGTCCGGCCCGACGGGACGACCGGCTGGACACGCCTGGGTGGTGCTGCATCAGGTCTCCATGGGTGGCGGTGGCCAGCCCATCGACTCGACCCGCACCGATGCTCGCGGCGGTTACACCCTGACCATCCGGCAGCCCGACTCGGGCGCGATCTACGTGGTCTCGAGCTGGCACGCCGGAATCGCCTACTTCTCGGAGCCGATCGCGCCCGGCCGGTCGCCCTCCCGCGTGCGCCCCCTGTTCGTGTACGACACGAGCTCCACCGGGCCGGCGGTACGGGTGGTCCGTCGCCTGGTCACCGTCGCGAAACAGAAGCGGGACGGCTCGCGTGACGTGCTCGAGCTGCTCGAGCTCGAGAACCCCGGGGCGGCGACCCGCGTGGCCCGGGACACGCTGGTGCCCACCTGGGCCGGTGCCCTTCCGCCGGCCGCGATCCAGTTCCGGGTCGGGCAGGGCGACGTCTCCCCCCAGGTGGTGACGCGGCGGGGCGACTCGGTCGCCGTGTACGGTCCCCTCCCGCCCGGCGAGCGCAAACAGCTGAGCTACACGTATGTCCTGGCCGCCACGGTGCATCGCCTGAGCCTGCCGATCGACCAACCGACCGGCGAGGTGGACCTGCTGCTCGAGGACACGGCCGCCGTCGTGACCGCGGGGAAACTCGATTCCCTCGGGGCGGAGGACATCGGCGGGCGTCGCTTTGCGCGCTACCGCACGCCACCGCTTGTGGCGGGGGCCGCGCTCGCGGTCGGTTTTACTGAGCGACGGTTCGCGCCGGAGTCGCTGACCCCATTCATCGTCGGGATCGCTGGGCTGGTCCTGGCGATCGGCTTCGTGGTTGCGCTGCGACGGAAACCGCGATAGACTAGCTTCGTCGTTACAAGCGAACGGGGATTTACGGAAGCCGGTGCGAATCCGGCGCGGCCCCGCCACTGTGACGGGCAGTTGTAACGGCTCTACGCCACTGGGTGTCATCACTCGGGAAGGCGAGCCGCTTGCCCGGAGCCAGGAGACGTCTTCGTTCGCGCCACCTTGCAGATCCCTCGCGGGAGGGATGGTGGCGCTGCGCACAAGGCGCAGGCGCTAGCCCATCTCCGTTCCGTCGGGGGTGGGCGTTTTCGTCATGCGCCGCTGGGTACAGCGGACCCACCTCGCCGGCCTGATCGCGCTGACCCTCGCGGCCTGCGCGCGGGGAGAGCACGTCCCGGCCGGGGGCGCTTTCACCGTCACGGACGACGCGGGTCGTCACGTGACCCTCGCCGCGCCCGCCCGACGCATCGTGTCGCTCCTGCCATCGTTCACCGAGCTCCTGTTTGCGATCGGCGCGGGCGACCGCGTCGTGGGTCGCACCACGTGGTGCGATTATCCGCCGGCGGCGCTCGCCGTGCCGAGCGTCGGGGACGGCATGCCACCGAGCGTCGAGGCGGTCGCGGCGCGTCGGCCGGATCTGGTCGTGCTCTACCGCTCCGGTCCGAACGTCACGGCCGCGGAGCAGTTCGAGCGACTCGGCATCCGCACAATCCTCCTCGGTCTCGACCGGCTCGAGGAACTGGGTCCGGCCGCGCGGCGCCTCGGCAGGCTCACCGGTCACGCGCGGGCAGGCGACTCGCTCGCGGCCGTGATGGACAGCCTTGCTTCCCAGCCCCCAGTCCCTAGCACCACGTCCCTCGTCTTCATCGTCTGGGACAATCCCCCGATCGTCATCGGGGCGGGGAGCTATCTCGACCGATTGGCGGCACTCGCGGGGGCGCGCAACGTGTTCCACGACGTGCGCTCGCCTTCCGCCCAGGTGTCGATCGAGACGATCGTCGCCCGCAACCCCGATTTTGTCGCCATTCTGTCGGACAGCGCCCCGCCCGTGCCGCCCCGGTACGCCTCGCGTCCCGAGTGGCGCGTCGTGCGCGCCGTGCGGGAGCGCCGGTTCCTTTTTCTCCCGGGACAGCTCTTCGGGCGACCCGGGCCGCGCGCCGCGCAAGCGATCCATGACCTGCGGCGGCGCCTCGAGGCCGCCCGGTGAAGTACGCCCTGCTCGCCGCCGCCGTCCTCACGACCCTCGCGGCGGCGCTGCTCCTCGGGCCCGCAAACGTGCCGCTCCGCGAGCTCGTGGACTCGCCCATCCTGTGGCAGCTCCGGTTGCCGCGCGCGCTGCTCGCCTTCCTGGTGGGCGGCGCGCTCGGCGTCTCGGGCGTCGCCCTCCAGGCGCTGGTCAGGAACCCGCTCGCCGACCCGTTCCTGCTTGGCCTCTCGGGGGGCGCCGGGCTCGGCGCGGTCGTCGCCATCGCCCTCCATCTGCCGGGCCCGTGGGCTCTGCCGCTCGCCGCCTTCGTGGGGGCGGTGGGCGCGATGGCGCTGGTGTATCGCTTCGGGCTCATGGGCGGGGCCGAGCTCGACCCGCGGATCCTGCTCCTGGGCGGCGTGGCCGTCGGCGCGTTCGCGGCGGCGATCACCACCGCCCTCGTTTCGCTCGCCGAAGCCACGGAGCTGCGCAACGCGTTCCTGTGGCTCTGGGGCGGGTTCTCGGGTGCGTCGTGGACGACGGTGCTCGTGATTCTGGTGTACGCACCGTTGCCCATCGTGGTGCTCGCGGCGGCCGCGCGCCCGCTCGACCTGCTCGCGCTCGGTGAGGAGCCCGCGCAGTACCTCGGCACGGACGTGCGGCGCCTCAAACGCCTGGTGTACCTGTCCGCGTCGCTGTTGACCGCGGCCGCGGTGGCCGTGGCGGGCGTGATCGGCTTTGTCGGGCTGATCGTGCCGCACGTCTGCCGGCTCCTCTGGGGCCGGCTCCACCACACGCTGTTCCCGACGGCGTTTCTCACCGGCGGGATTCTCCTGGCCGCGGCGGATACGCTGGCGCGCACCGTCGTGGCGCCGCGCGAGCTGCCGGTGGGTATTGTGACCGCGCTCCTGGGCGTCCCCCTGTTCGCCTTCCTGCTCCGCCGATGGACCGTGAGCTGATCGTCGCCGTCGGCGATCTCACCTGCCGCTATACGAACGCCCCGCGCGACGCCCTGCGGGACGTCTCGCTCGAGGTGCGCGCGGGCGAGTTTCACGCCCTGCTCGGGCCGAACGGCAGTGGAAAAACCACGCTGCTCCGGGCGGCGCTCGGACTGGTCCCACCCCGCGCAGGGCGTGTCGAGATCCTCGCTCGACCGGCGGGTGACTGGCCCCGCCGGGACCTCGCGCGCGTCGTAGGCGTCGTGCCGCAGCGCGAGGAGAACCTGTTCCCGCAGCGGGTGCACGAGACCGTGCTCCTGGGCCGGTACCCGCACCTCTCGCTGTTCGGTGGCGTGCGCGCGGTGGACCGAGCAGCGGTCGATCGGGCGCTGGTCGCCTGCGATGCGGTGGACCTGAGGGACCGCTGGCTCTGGACGCTCTCGGGCGGCGAATACCAGCGCGTCCGGGTCGCCCGGGCCCTGGCCCAGGAGCCGAAGCTCCTCGTGCTCGACGAGCCCACGGCATCGCTCGACCTGCGGCACGAGATGGAGCTGTTCGAGCTGGTGCGCGCGCTGGTGGACGGACACGGGCTCGCGGCGCTCCTGATCACGCACCACGTGAATCTGGCGGCGCGCTTCGCCGATCAGGTCCTGATCCTCGCCGAAGGACGGGCCGTCGCGCGCGGCGCCCCCGGCGACGTCCTGACGCGGGAGACCGCGGCCGCCGTGTTTCAGTGGCCGGTCGTCATGTCGGTGTTCGAAGGACGACCACAGATGATCCCTCTGCGCAAGAAGGAGAACCATCCATGAGACAGTGGCTGGGGGCGCTGGCGCCCGTCGTCTTCCCCATGGTGCTCGCTGCGCAGCAACGCCCGGATACCGTTACGCTCGCGCCGGTGGTGGTCACGGCGACGCGCCTGCCCATGCGTGCCGACGCCCTGCCTACGTCGGTCACCGTGATCAGCGGTGCCCGGCTGCGGGAGCAGGGACTCCGCACGGTCGGCGAAGCGCTGCGCATCGTCCCCGCGGCGACGGTGGTCACGACGGGCCCCTGGGGCGGCCAGACGTCGCTGTTCCTGCGCGGCGGCGAGAGCGATTACGTGAAGGTGCTCATCGACGGCGTGCCGCAGAACGCTCCCGGAGGCAGCTACGACTTCGCGAACCTGACGACCGACAACGTCGAGCGGATCGAAGTCGTGCGCGGTCCGACGAGCGTGCTGTACGGCTCGGATGCGGTGACGGGCGTGGTGCAGATCTTCACACGCGAGGGACGCGGCGCGCCGCGCGCCCGGGTCGCCTTCGGAGGCGGCACCTATGCGACCAATGCCGTCGACGTGACCGCGTCCGGCGGCGATGACCGCGTGGGGTACGCCCTCAGCCTGTCGCGCTTCGCGAGCGACGGGACCTATCGGTTCAACAACCACTACCGGAACGACGTCCTGAGCGGTCGCGTGCGGCTCCGGCCCGACGCGCGCACGGACGCGGCGCTGTCCGTCCGATACGGCGACGCCCTCTATCACTTCCCGACGGACGGCAGCGGCGCCCTGGTGAGCAATAACCAGCACCAGCTCGACCGCGGCCCGTCCGTCGGGATCGATCTGGGCCACGTCTTCTCGGACCACGTCGAGAGTCGCGTGACAGGTACGTGGCACCGCGACAACGCGCAGTACGCCATCGCGCCGAACGGTCCGAGCGACTCGACCACCTTCCCATACTCGAGCTCGGACTGGGTGACGCGCGCGGGGCTCGACAGTCGAGTGAACGTGCGACTCTCAAGTGGCGACGTCGTGACGGTCGGGGGCGCATTCGAGCACGAAACGATGCAAGGGACTACGCTGGACAGGTCGCGGTCGCGCGACGACGGCGCGGCGTACCTGCAGCTCGTCACGGACCTGGAGCGAGTGTTCAGCCTGACGCTGGGCGCGAGGCTCGACGACAACCAGCGCTTCGGCATGTATGCCACGTACCGGGGAGGCGTGTCGCTCCGGCTTCACGGGAACACGCGGGCCATCGCGTCCGTTGGGACCGGATTCAAGGAGCCGAACTTCTTTGAGACCTACGCAACCGGGTTTGTGCGCGGGAACCCTGACCTGCAGCCGGAGCACTCCTTCACGTGGGAAGCGGGCCTGGAGCACCACATCGCCGGGACCGGGGTCAGCGTGCGGGCGACCTATTTCGATCAACGCTTCCGCGACCTCATCGATTACAACGGATCGGACAGCGTCAGGTACAACTACCTCAACGTTCCCGGCGCCAACGCTCGAGGCCTCGAGGTAGCCTCGGAGGCGGCACTGGGGGGGGCGGTCCATGTCACGGCCGGGTATACGTTCCTCGACACGCGGGTCACCAGGGGCGGGGCCGACACCGGGTCGACCGCCTTGTTCCTCACGGGGCAGCCGCTCCTCCGACGGCCATGGCACTCTGCGAGCCTGGGGCTCTCGTACCGGCAGGGGGAGCGCGGCAGTGTGACGCTGACCGTGCTCTACACGGGGCGGCGGCCGGACGTCGACTACAGGACGTTCCGACGCGACACGCTTCCATCGTATACGCGCGTGGACCTCGCCGGTCAGCTCGACCTGCTGCGGCCGCAGGGCGGCGTGCCGGGCCTTGCCGTCGTCGGCAGGGTGGAGAACCTGTTCGACCGCTCGTACCAGGAGGTGACAAACTTCCCGGCGCGGCGGCGCAGCGTTTTCGTCGGCGGTGAGCTCCGTTTCGGCGCCCCGTGAGCGTGGCCCGGATCGCCTCACTGCTCCCCAGCGCGACGGAGATCGCGTATGCGCTCGGGCTGGGCGATTGCGTGGTGGGTGTATCGCATGGCTGCGACCACCCCTCGGCCGCTCGCACTAAACCGGTCCTCACCCGTCCACGGTTCGGACTTGACGGGCTCTCGAGCGGCGAGATCGACGCCGCCGTGCGGCACGCACTCCGCGAGTTCGGCAGCGTGTACGAGGTCGATACCGAGCGCCTGGCCGCCCTCGGACCCGATCTGCTGCTCACGCAGGGTATGTGCGAGGTGTGCGCAGTGCCGACGCGCGAGGCGGAGGCTGCGGCCCTTGGCCTCGCCTCCTGCCCCGCGGTCATCGCGTTGGACGCGCACGACGTCGCTGGCGTGCTCACGACGATTCGCGTGGTGGGACGAGCGGGTGGAGTGTCCGAGCGCGGGGAACAGTGCGTCCGCGACATCGAGCGGCGCATCGCATCCGTGCGCGCGCGCGTCGCAGGCCGGCTCGCGCCGCGCGTCCTCGCGCTCGAGTGGCTCGAGCCGCCGTTCGTCCCGGGCCATTGGGTGCCCGAGATGGTCGCCCTGGCCGGCGGGAACCTGCAGCGCGGAATCGCGGGGCGGCCCTCGTTCACCGTGCGCTGGGAGGACCTGGCCGGTCTGGACCCGGACGTCCTGTTGGTGATGCCCTGCGGCTTCGACCTCGCCGCGGCATGCGCCGACGCGCATTCCTACCGCGCGTCGCTTTGTGCGGTGGCGCCGCGGGCCATCCGCTCCGCGCGCGCCTACGCGGTCGACGCCACGGCGCACTTCAGCCGTCCCGGGCCCCGGATCGCCGACGGCGTGGAGCTGCTCGCCGGGCTCCTCCATCCCGACCTCTTCCCGGAGGTCTCGAGCGCAGGGCGGGCGCGTCGGGTCGGGCACTGACGTGCTCCAGAACGTCCTCGTCGCGTGGAGCGGCGGGAAGGACAGCGCGCTCGCCTTGCGGGAAATCCAGCGCGACGGGCGCTACCGGGTGGCGGCGCTCCTCACCACGGTGACGGCCGAATACGACCGGATCAGCATGCACGGGGTTCGCCGCGCGCTGCTGCGCCGCCAGGCCGAGTCGCTCGGACTGCCTCTCGAAGAGGTCGTCATCTCGCCCGGCGCCTCGAATGACGAGTATGAAGCGAACATGGGCGTGGCCATTGCGGCGCTCCGGACCCGGAGCGCGGGGCTCGACAGCGTCGTCTTTGGCGACCTGTTTCTCGCAGACATCCGGGCGTATCGGGAGCGCATGCTGGCGCGGATTGGCATGCGGGGACTGTTTCCGCTGTGGCGGCGCGATACGCGGGCTCTTGCGCACGAGTTCGTCCGGGCGGGATACCGCGCCGCGCTCGTGTGCGTGGATTCCGCGCAGCTCGCTGGTGAATTCGCAGGGCGGGAGTTCGACGCCGACCTGCTGCACCACCTCCCCCCGGAGGTCGATCCGTGCGGGGAGAATGGCGAGTTTCACACCTTCGTGTACGCGGGTCCGGGTCTGCGCGAGCCGGCGCGTTGCCAGCGGGGCGAGGTCGTCGTGCGAGACGGCCGCTTCGTATATTGTGACCTTGTGGAGACTGCTTCCCGATGAGACGACTCCTCTTCCTCGCGCTCACGTTCGCGACTGGGTGCAGCGACGCGCTCGAGCAGAAGAGCTCGACCGGGCAGGTGATCGGCGTCGTCAACGGGGGCGACCGCACGCTCTCGCTCGTGTCCGCCACGGACTTCACCGTGTCCACGCGGGATTGGCAGCGCGGCAGCGCGACCCCGAGCACGATCGACGGCCGCGGCAACGTGTTCCTGGTCCCGCTGGGACAGGCGGACGCCCTCGGCGTCGATCGCCTGCTCGGGCCCTGCGGCCCAGGAGCCCTATGCGTGCAGCCCGACTACGTGATTGCTCTTGCTGCGGGATCGGGAGCGACCGGAGTCGCCATTCAGGACGACTCGATCGCCTGGATCGCAAACCCTAACCTCAACACGGTCACGCGGCTCAACTACGTGAGGGGCGACACGGGGAGCATGGCGGTTGGCGCCCACCCGCTGGCGGTGGCGGTCGTCGGCACGCGGGTGTTCGTCGTCAACGCCAATCTTTCGGGTGCCGCGCCGGCGGGCCCGAGCTGGCTCACGTCGTTCGACTGCTGCAGCTTCACGACCCGCGATTCGATTCCGCTCACGGGGACCAATGCGCGGTTTGCCGTCGTCGGAGACGACAGCTTGTTGTACGTGATCGCGTCCGGCCACGCCGGAGCGGCCGATGGGAAGCTGTCGATCGTGGACCCGAAGAGTCGGACGGAGATCGCGGTGCTGAACGGACTGGGGGAGTCACCCGGGGCCGCGGCGTTTCACCCGGCCGGGAGTCGGCTGCTGGTCGCCTCGGCTGCTGAGGGCATCCTCGAGGTGAACACGTCTATCCGGGCGATCACGCGTGGTCCGGGAAACGGCGTCAAGCCCGCCGGTCACGGCGTCTCGGGCCTGGCGATTGACCTGCGCGGTCGCGTTTATGCCGTGGACGCCGGCCCCGTCCCGCCCGAACTCTGTGCCGTTACCCGCGGCATCGTCCACGTGCTGACCGCGCCGCCCGATTACCGCGAGATTCACACGGCGACGGTCGGCTGCGGCCCGACCACTGCCGCGGTCGCCGCGACGGAATAGCCATGTCCCTCGTCACCACCCCCGCCGTCGTGCTCCAGACCTATCGCTACAGCGAGACGTCCAAGGTCGTGCGGCTTGCCACGCGGGACCTGGGCGTCCAGAGTGCCATCGCGAAGGGCGCGCTGCGGCCCAAGAGCCGGTTCGGGGCGGGGCTGGAGCTGTTGAGCGAAGGGGTGGCCCAGCTGTACTTCCGCGAGACGCGCGAGCTCCACACCCTCGGCGCCTTCGATCTCGTGAACCTGCGGCGCGACTTGGCCCGCGACGTTGGCCGGTTCGCGGGCGCCGCGGCGCTCGCGGAGGTCATGGTCAAAATGACGCCCCCGTCGCCGCTCCCGCTGGCGTATGACACCCTCACGGCCGCACTCGATGCCCTCGAGGCCGCGCCCCTCGAACGTGCGGATGTCACGGCGATGCGGGCGCTGTGGCGGCTCGTGGCGGTCCTGGGCTTCGAGCCGTCGCTCACGGCCTGCGCGCGCGACGGCGCCGCGATCGAGCCGGCGGGCGACGCGCCGGTGCCGTTCAGCGTGGCCGATGGCGGTGTGCTCTGCCCGCGCTGTCTGCAGGCGCCCTCCCCTCGCCAGCCGCCGAGCCGGCTGCCGCCCCAGGCATACCGCGATCTGCTCGCGCTGAACGACCCCCGCGGGGAGATCCCCCTCCCCGTACTCGATCCGCCGCATGCCGCGGCTCACCGCCGCCTCGTCGCCCGATTTGTGCGCTATCATCTCGCCGAGGCCGGTTCACTTTCCGCCCTGGACTTCTGGGAGCGTCACGCGTGGGTGCCCCCTTCGGCCACTCGCACTCCGATCCCCTCCGCCGCTTCGTAATCGGGACCGCCGGTCACATCGACCACGGCAAGACGGCCCTGGTGAAAGCCCTCACCGGCGTCGATACCGACCGCTGGGAGGAGGAGAAGCGGCGGGGCATCACCATCGATTTGGGGTTCGCGCCCCTCCCGCTAGGCGACGCGATTCAGGCGAGTGTCGTCGACGTCCCCGGTCACGAAGGTTTCGTCCGCAACATGCTGGCCGGGGCGACCGGCATCGACGTCGCCCTGCTCGTCATCGCGGCCGACGAGGGAATCATGCCGCAGACGGAGGAGCACCTGGCGATCGTCGAGCTGCTGGGCGTCCGGCGGGGCATTCCCGTGATCACCAAGCGCGACCTGGTGGACGGCGAGTGGCTCGACCTCGTGCGCGGCGAGGTGAGTACGCGACTCGCCGCGAGCCGCGTGCGCTGGGATCCGGCCGTCGCCACGTCGGTGATCACGGGAGAAGGGATGCCCGAGCTGCGCGAGGCCCTGGCGCGCGTCGCTTCGGACCTGGTCGAGCGCCCGTCCGACGACCTGTTCCGGCTGCCGATCGATCGGGTGTTCGCCGTAGCGGGGGCGGGCACCGTCGTCACCGGCTCGACCTGGAGCGGCAGTGTCGCGGTGGGCGACGCCGTCCGGCTCTTGCCGCTCGGCCGCGAGGGGCGGGTCCGGTCCATCGAAGTTCATGGCGAGACGGCCGCACGGGCGGTTCCGGGACGGCGCACCGCGCTGGCCCTTGTGGGCGTGGACAAGAGCGAGCTGGCGCGCGGCCACGTCGCCGTCACGGGTCCCGGCTGGCAGGCCACCACGCTCATCGATGTGGCCGCGGAGCTGCTTCCCACGGCCCGCAAGCCGCTCGCCTCACGGACCCGCGTGCGCGTGCACCTCGGCACAGCCGAAGTCTTGGCCCGCGCGGTGCAAACATCCGCGATCGCCCCCGGGCAACGTGGCCTCGCGCGCCTCATGCTCGAGACCCCCGTGGTGGCCCGCGGTGGAGACCGGTTTGTGCTGCGCTCGTTCTCACCCGTTACCACGATTGGTGGAGGGGTGGTGCTCGACCCGTTCGCCCCGCCTCGCACGCGGTTGCGGCGGCGTCGCGTGGCGGCGGAGCAAGCACCAGCGGAGCGGCTCGGGATCCTCGCCGTCGAGGCCGGGCTCATGGGCCTCGGCATTGATACCCTCGCCGTGCGACTCGGCGTGTCGCCCGACCGTGTGACCGCGGTGATCGCGGAGGCGGGGGAGAACGTGCTAGCGTCGGCCGAGACCGTCGTCGACCGGCAAGCGGTGATCGCCGAAGCGGGCCGGCTGGCGGAGGTGCTCCGGCGTTATCACGAGGAGCATCCGCTCGATCCAGGGATGTCGCTGCAAGCCCTCCGGGCCGCGGTGGGCCCGCCGGCGCCTCCGTCAGCGGTATTGGACGCCGTGCTGGACGTGGGGGTCAAAGGCGGCCAGGTGGAGGTCGCCGGGAGCGTGGCCCGGCGGGCACGCTGGCGCCCGGCCCTCGACGCCCGGGCCACCGATGCCAGTGACAAGCTC
>QHUD01000036.1 GCA_003221085.1 Gemmatimonadota bacterium | reverse complement strand
GCTGCATCCTCCCGGGCGCCCCGGCGATTCTCGCGCGGAGCACCTAGCGCAGGTGCGGATCCCGATGCTGTTTCTTCAGGGAGACCGGGACGAGTTCGCCGACCTGAAGTTGTTGAAGCCCGTCCTGACCCGGCTCGGCGCGGGGGCCACGCTGCACTTGGTGGAAGGCGGGGATCACTCGTTCAAGGTGCTCAAGCGGACCGGTCGGACCGGAGACGACGTCATGACGGAGCTGGTCACGACGATCGATCAATGGGCATCGAAACTCCTGTGAGGGTAGGCCAACCCCCGGGGCCATGCCCCGGGGTCAACGAGAGGGCGCCATGCCAGGCTTCTGGATCGTAAAGACTGAGCCGTCCACCTACAGCTACGATGACCTCGAGCGCCAGAAGAAGGCCGTCTGGGATGGGGTGAAGAACAACCTGGCCCTGAAGCATCTGCGCCAGATGAAACCCGGCGACCGGGTATTAGTCTATCACACCGGAGACGAGAAGGCCGTCGTGGGCGTGGCCGAGGCGACGTCTGAGGCGTATCCCGACCCCAAGCAGAAGGACCCCAAGCTGGCAGTGGTGGATCTCCGCGCCGTGGGGAGACTGCCGCGCGCGGTGCCGCTCGCCGAGATTAAGAAGGACCGGGCGTTTGCCGACCTCGGGCTCGTGCGCATGGGCCGTCTCTCGGTCATGCCGGCGTCGGCGGAGCAGTACAACCGGCTCCGGAAAATGGGTGGAGCGAAGTAACGGACGACGGACCACTGACGACGGAGAACTCCTCATGGGCAAAGGCGACATTCGCACCCGGCGCGGCAAGATCCGCCGTGGCACGTACGGCAAGACCCGCCCCAAGAAGAAAAATCTAAAGAAGGCCGCCGAGGCGGCGGCGAAGCCCGGAAAGGTGGAGGGTCAGTGAGGACCCTCTTGGCCGCCGGGATCATTCTGCTCGGCGCCGCGCCGGTCACGGCGCAACGAGAGGACCGCTGGCAGGTCACGCTCAACGACGGAACGATCGTCTGGGAGCTGCATCTGGTCCGGTTCCGAGACGATACGCTCATCGTGCAGCGGCGCGACTCGACGTTGCGCTTCCCCATCGCTCAGGTCGACGAGTTGCGCCTGGTGCGGAAGGCCGAGCGGCGCCAGACCGCCGAGCCCAATCGCTACGGCGGCGTGCTGGGCGGTTCGGATGACGAGGTCTTTCGGCTCACACTGTACAACCTCGCCGAGCGTCGTCAGATCGTCGCACAGATCTTCAAGGACCATCCGCCCGCGCCATCCCCTTAGGGCCCCCCCCGTGAGCACGGCTCAACGCGTTCTTCTCGCCGACGCCGATGCGTTCTACGTGGCCGTGGCGCGCCTGACGGATCCGGAGGGCGCGGGCAAGGCCAGGTTCCTCATCGTCGGCGGCTCTTCCCAGCAGCGCGGCGTGGTCACCTCGGCCTCTTATGAAGCCCGTGCCTTCGGGGTGCACTCCGCGATGCCGATGGCGCGGGCGGTGCGACTCTGTCCCGAGGCGACGGTCGTGCCGGTGCCGTGGGAGGCCTGCGCGCAGAAGGGCCGGGAGATTGGTACGGTGCTGCGGCGCTTTACTCCCGTCGTGGAACAGGCCTCGAGCGACGAGTTCTATCTCGATCTCTCGGGCACGGAGGAGCTATACCGTCGAGAACCGCTGGCCGCGACGGCCCGCCGGATGCGAGACGCAGTGCTCGCCGAGACGTCGCTCGCGTTGTCGATCGGGGGTGGGACGTCGAAGTTCGTGGCGAAGCTCGCCGCGGGCGTCGCGAAGCCGCGCCCCGGCGGGGCGGCAGACGGCGTTCACGTGGTGGCCCCCGGTGCGGAGGCCGACTTCATGCTCCAGTTCGTGCTGGCGGACATCCCGCTCATCGGGCCCAAGTTCCAGGAGCGGCTGGCGCGGTTCGGCCTCCGCACGGTGCGCGACGTGATCCGGTGTGATCGCGAGACCCTCGCAGGCTGGCTGGGAGAGCGAGAGGGGACGTGGCTGCACGAGCGGGCGCGGGGCATCGATCGCACGCCGGTAGAGACGAACCGCGAGGCCAAGTCCGTGAGCCGCGACGAGACGTTCGCCACGGACCTGGACGACGACGCCGCGCTCGCCGCCAGGCTGCTCGGCCTGGCCGACCGCGCCAGCGCCGAGGTGCGTGAGTCGGGCCTCGTCGCCCGCACGGTCACGGTAAAGCTGCGCGATGCCGATTTCACGACACGACAGGCGAGCCGCACGCTCGCCGACGCAGTCCAGTCGGACCGAGCCGTGTATGCCGTCGCACGCGAGCTGTTGACACGGCTGCGCGCTGCCCGGCGCGTACCCGCGCGGCTGCTCGGGGTCGCCCTGTCTCAGCTGGTCCGAGCGGGCGGTGCGGGCCAGCTGTCGCTGCTCGAGTCTCCGGGCAACACGCTCGAGACCGAGCGCGACCGCGTCATCTCCCGAATGATCGACGAGGTGCGCGAGAAATTCGGCCCCGATGCGCTCGGCCGAGGTGGGGCGCGCTGACGTCTTCGCGCGACGTTCTCGCGCGACGTTCCTACTCGACGTCTCTTTTCCTTCACATCGCCCCAAGCGCGGCCGCGGCCTTGTTCACGGCGGCCGGTTTCACCCACAGAATTGCGCCATACCGCCCCATACCGGCGCACACCCCAGTCACGGCCGTGACGTTGATCTTCGCCGAGCCCAGGCGTGCCAGGATGCCGGCGAGCGCACCCACGCGGTCGTCGCCGTCGATGAGGAATGCCGTCTTCGGCTTCGATAATTTGATCTTTGCGCTCTTCGCAGCGGACGTGAGCAGCGCCGCGTCGGACGGCACGAAGTCCACCTGGGACTTGCGCGTGCTCGGGAAGGCGTGAAGGGCCAGCAGGTTCACGCCGGCGCTCCTCAAGGTCTCGAGCAGACGGGCGCCCTCGCCGGGCTTGTCGGATATGGTCGTGTAGTAGTAGCTCACCCTGCGGATCGTGTCGGCCATGGCGGTCTCCCGAGATGGGTGTTTCGCTTGACAATGGCCCGCCGTCCGTCTGGCCGCCAGAGCGCCACGCTATCTCACGTAGAATGCCGTCCGTTCCAGGCGTCCCGAGCGCTCGAACCACACGGTGACCGCCCCGGCTCCCGCCGTCGCCGCGAACGCCCGGCGCAGATCATCGGCGCTCGACACTCGCACCCGATTGATCTGGAGAATCACGTCTCCCGATTGCAGGCCCGTGGCCTCCTGCATTTCATCGGGCAGATCATAAATCAGCGCGCCGTGGTCGCTTTGAATGTTGCGTTCCGCTCGCACCGCCGGAGTGACGGTCACCACCTTCATGCCGCCCAGGACGGCCACCTTTTCGGCGAGCGTCGTCGGAAAATCGGTCACCGCAAGTCGGGCGCTGCGGCTCTCGCTCGCGTGGCGGAAGCTCACGGTGAGCGTGTCGCCGGGTCCGGTGTCGAGCATGACCGCCTCCCAATCGAGGAAGGTTCGCAGGCGCCGGCCGAGGGCGCTCACGAGCACATCGCCCACCACGAGGCCGGCGCGGCCCGCCGGTCCGCCCGCGGCCACCTGCGTCACCCGTAGGCCGCCCACTCGTTTCCACCCGCGCAGGTCTTCGGCGCCCGCGACGTCGAGCCCCACCCACGCGCGCCGGACCTTGCCGAAGCGCCGCAGCTCGTCCGCCACCCGCAGGGCGCGCTCGATCGGGATCGCAAATCCGATCCCCACCGATCCGCCCGAGCTCGTGAAGATCGAGCTGTTCACGCCGATCACCTCGCCCGCTGCGTTCGCTAAGGGCCCCCCTGAGTTGCCGGGGTTGATCGGCGCATCGGTCTGGATCATGCCGACGTAGATCCCCGACTGCCCCTGCGACGGCAGCAGGTTGCGCCCGACCGCGCTCACCACCCCGGCCGTGACAGTCGGCTCCGAGTTGCCGAGCAGGTAGGCGAACGGGTTGCCGACTGCCACGACCCACTCCCCGATGAGCAGGTCAGTGCTCTTACCGAGCGGCGCCGTCGGAAGGCCGGGCCCATCCACCTTGAGCACCGCGATGTCCGTGAGCGGGTCCTCGCCCAGGATCTTCGCCGGCAGGTCCCGGCCGTCGCGTGTCGTGACGACGATCTGCTCGGCCCCCTGGGTGACGTGCTGATTGGTGATCACCACGCCGTCCGGCGAGATGATGAAACCGGACCCATAGCCCTCCACCACCTGTTCCGAGCCGCGGGGCAAGAAAAACAGGTCGAACGGGTCCTGGGGCAGCTGTCGCTCGCGCCTCAGCACGTTGACACTCACGACCGCCGGGGCGAGCCGAGCGGCCGCGGTCACGATGGCCGTCCGCCGGGACTTGCCTAAATCGGATCGATCCTGGGCTGCGACGTGCGGCGACACCGCCACAGTCGCGGCGGAGGCCCCGAGGAGCAGGAAGCGCGTTCGCACAGGGAAAACCTACATGCTTGACGCGCGTCGGGCTCGCGGGTAAATCAGCCCGCACGGCCCAACGCGCGTGGCCGCGTCTTCGTATCTCTCGTGAAACCCACCTGAGGAGCTCGTCCGATGCGCCGCATGGCTCGCCGTCAAGCCAGTCTCTACAGTCTGCTCCTGTTGTGCGCGCTCGCCCCGCTGGCCGCGGCGCAAGGTCGGGGCAAGGTGAGACAGAAACAGCCGACGGAGGTGGCCCCTGTCGGGAGTGAGGGTGCGGGGGGTGCGGATTCTCTCAACAACCTCAAGTTCCGCAACCTCGGCCCCTCGGTGGCCGGGGGCCGCGTCGCCGCCGTCGTGGGCGTGCCGGGGGACCGCAACCTGTACTACGCCGGGCCCGCGGCGGGCGGTGTGTGGAAGACGATCGACGGGGGCGATTCGTGGGAAGCGGTCTTCAAGGAGCAGCCGACGGCGTCGATCGGCGCCATCGCGCTCGCACCCTCGAACCCGAACGTCGTCTGGGTGGGCACCGGGGAGGGGAACCCACGGAACGACGTCGTCGACGGCCGCGGCGTGTTCATGTCTCCCGACGCCGCCAAGACCTGGCAGTTCATGGGCCTCCGTGACGTCGGGCAGATCACACGGATCGTGATCGATCCCACCAACCCCGACGTCGTGTTGGTAGCCGCGCTGGGCCATGTGTGGGGCCCCAACCCCGAGCGCGGTGTGTTCCGAACCACGGACGGCGGCAAGACCTGGCAGAAAGTGCTGTTCGTGAACGACACGACCGGCGCCACGGATTTGATCATGGTGCCGGGCAACCCCCGGCTGCTGTTCGCCGGCATGTGGCAGTTCGTGCGCTATCCGTGGGAGCTCGTGTCCGGCGGCGCGGGGAGCGGCATCTATCGATCCAAGGACGGCGGCGTCACGTGGGAACGCCTGAGCGAGGGTCTCCCACCCAGCCCGCTCGGCCGCATCGCTGTGGCCGCCGCTGCCACCAGTCCCAGCCACGTGTATGCGCTCGTCGAGACCAAGCAGGGGATGCTGTGGGATTCGAAGGACCAGGGCGACCACTGGACCAAGGTCTCGGATTTCCACGGACTCTCCGCCCGGCCGTTCTACTTCTCGCTGCTGCACGTTTCGCCCGTGGACGACCGCAAGGTGTTCTTTTCGTCGTACCTGCTGCTCCGCTCGGACGACGGAGGCAAGACGACCACGCCGATCGACCGCGGTGTTCACGTGGACCATCATGCGTTGTGGATCGACCCGCAGAACCCCGACCGCATGATCCAGGGGAACGACGGCGGCGTGTACGTGACCGAGAACGGCGCCAGGAGCTGGCGCTTCCTGAACAATCTGCCGATTGGGCAGTTCTACATGGTGGCGGCCGACAATAACACCCCGTACATGTTGTGCGGCGGCCTCCAGGACAACAACGCGTGGTGCGGGCCGTCGAGCGGCGTAGCGGGAGGAGGGGGCGGTGGCGGAGGTGGGGGTGGCGCTGTCGGCCTGAACGGCTCCGAGTGGTTCACGGTCACGGGCGGCGACGGTGAGTATGCGGTGCCGGCGCCGAGCGACTCGTCGATTCTCTATGTGGATTCGCAGAACGGCAACATCACGCGCGTGGACCTCAAGACGGGGGTGACCCGCGCCATCCGGCCGTACCTCTCCGGCGTGACCGAGATGAAGCCCGCGAACCTGAAGTATCGCTTCAATTGGACATCGCCCATCGCCGTATCACCGCGCGACGCGAATACGGTCTACCTCGGCGGCAACGTCGTGTTCAAGACAACGGATGGCGGCGAGCACTGGGCCACGATCAGTCCCGATCTCACCCGGAACGACAAGTCGAAGCAGGTCACGAGCGGCGGCCCCATCAACTACGACATCTCGGGCGCGGAGACCTACAATACCATCCTCACCGTCAACCTCGCACCAACCGATTCCAACGTGATCTGGGTCGGCACGGACGACGGGCTCGTGCAGGTGACCCGGGACGGCGGCAAGACGTGGACGAACGTATCGGGTCACTTCCCCGGAATGGCCAAGGACCTGGAGGGGCGGGTGTACCAGATCGGGATCTCGCCGTTCGACCCGGGCGCCGCCTACATCGCCATCGACCGTCACCAGCTCGACGACCGGCACCTGTACGTCTACAAGACCGGCGACTACGGCAAGACGTGGACCGACATCGGGAAGGGTCTCCCGCCGGACGTCCCCGGGCATGTAGTGCGCGAGAACCCGAACGTGCGGGGCTTCCTGGTCCTCGGCACCGACGCCGCGCTGTGGTACTCGCGGGACGGCGGCGCGAGCTGGAAGCCCCTCAGGCCCGAGTTCCCCACAGTGCCGGTCTACGACCTGCAGTTCGTCAAACGCTCGCACGACCTGGTGATCGCGACCCACGGCCGCGGGTTGTTCGTCCTCGACAACATCACCCCGCTGGAGGAGCTCACGCCCGAGGTCGTCGCGTCGGACGTCCACGTGTTCTCGACCCTGCCGGCGCAGATCCGCGTGCGCCCGCGGCGCTCGGGCATGGCCCCGACGCGGTTCACCACGCCGAACGCGCCGGCCGGCGCGGTGATCGATTACTACCTCAAGGCCGCCGTGGACACGGGCTCGGCTGGATCTCAGGGGGAGGGAGAGCGGGGACGCTCGCGCCGCGGACGGGTGATCGTGACCGTCACGGACAGCCGTGGCGACACCGTGGTCGTCGATTCGACCGGGCCAGGGAAGCAGGGCGTGAATCGCTACGTCTGGAACCTCCGCCACGCCGGGCCGACCCGGCTCAACTTCGAGCGTCCCACGGGCGCAGAGGAGGAGGAGAATCCGTTCCGGAACGTGGTCGGCCCTCGGGCCGTCCCCGGGATGTACACCGTTACGGTCGCGGCCGGGGGCCGCACGGCGACCAAGACGGTTACGGTGGAACCCGATCCGATCCTGGGCGGTGATCCTGCCCGGTTCGCGGCGCAACTTCGCGCCGGGCTCGAATGGCGCAACGCCATGTCGGCGCTGAACGAGATGCTGAACCGCGTCGTGAGCCTCGAAACGCAGCTCAAGAATACCCAGCAGGCGCTGCGGGATAACGCGGCGGGCGACACGGCGGCGGCCGCACCCGTCACGCGCCAGGGGCGCGAGCTGGGCCGGAAGCTCAAGGAGCTCAAGGACAGCTTGTACAATTCCGACGTGCAGCGTGACGCCGGGCAGGACGACATCCACTACCTCAACCGCTTTCAGGAGCGGCTGCAGGGACTCGGCTTCGGCCTCGCCCTGGCCTACGCCCAGCCGCCGAACGAGGTCGTCGCGGCGCGGCTGAAGGAGCTGCGCACGGCGCTCGCCGACCACGTCGCGAAGTTCAACGAGCTGGTCCGGACCGATGTCGCCGCGTTCAACAAGACGGCGCAGGAGCGCCAGGCGCCGATCCTAGTCAGCGGCGCGCCGATTGAGGTAAGGGAAGTGAAGGTGGTTTCGCGGTAGCGGGAAGCGAGAAGACGAACACGGTCGGCGATCCCTCGCGACCGAAGTTGTACGACCCGCCGCCGGAGGCGGCGGCGACGTACTGCTCGCCGTTCACGGCGTATGTCACGACACCTCCCAGGATTCCCGCTCCTGTGTAGAAGCGGTACAGGACCCGGCCTTGCTCGGCGTCGAGCGCGAGGAAGTCTCCCGTTACCTCGCCGGTGAAGACCAGCCCCCCGGCGGTCGCGGTCACGCCCGCGACCATCGGTTTCGGGGACCGGTATCGCCAGCGCACCGTCCCACGCGCTGCGTCCACGGCCGTGAGCCACCCCCGGGCCTCGGCGACAGAATCCGATGCGTACCCACCGCCCATGTACAGGGTACCGGGCACGTGGCGCGCGGTCCTCCCAGCCTGATACGTGCCGCACCAGTCCACGGCTGGCACGTAGAGCAAGTGTGTGTTGGGATCGTGCGCCGGCCCGTTCCACTCGACGGCCGGCCTTGCCCGTGGTTGTGATCAAACTCCGCTCGCGGCCGTCGACCGTCTCACGGAAGAGGGGCGAGACCTGCGTCAGGTCCCAATCGTGCGTGTCGCCGGGGAGGAGCTGATCATACCACTGGAGCTTACCCGTCCGGATATCGAGGGCCACGAGGGCGTTGGTATAGAGATTCGTCCCGGGTCGGAGATGACCGGCGAGGTCGGGGGCGGGGTTCGTGACGGCGACGTACAGCTCTCCCTTGGCCGGATCGAGCGCGAGCGGACTCCAAACCGCCCCGCCTCCCTGGGGAACGCCCCTGGGGTTCGCCCAGGTCTCCGCTCCCGGCTCGCCCGGGCCGGGTACGGTGTTGAACCGCCACACAGGCGCGCCGTCGGAGAGCCGAAAGGCCCCGATCCACCCCCGAATGCTGTTCTCGCCACCGGCGGGCCCGATCACGACGAGGTCGTCATACGCGAGCGGCGGCATCGTGATGGTCTCGCCCACGTCCGGATGAGCGATGTGGCGTGCCCAGAGCAGCTTGCCGTCCCGGGCGTCGAGCCCCAGGAGGTAGCCGTCAGCCGTGCCGCGAACGACGTAGCCCCGCGCCAGCGCCACACCGCGGTTCATCGGCCAGAGCTCGTAGTCTCTCGGCTGCCACGTGTGACGCCACCGGGGACGGCACGTCGCGGCGTCGATCGCTACCGTATGGCGCACCGTGGTGAGGTACATCACGCCGCGGTAGACGAGGGGGCCCGTCTGGAACGTCTCGCCTGAGCCGAGCTGAAAGACGCAGGCCACCGTGAGGCGTCCGACGTTGGCGGGAGCGAACTGGCTGAGCTTGGAGTACCGCGAGCCGAAGAAATTGCCGGTATGGTAGAGCCAGTCAGCCGAGTCTGGATTGAGGAGCTCGCGTTGACTCGGGCCGGCGTCGGACGGTGGCACGCCCTCCCCCCGAATGAATTCGGGCGCGGCGAGCCGGGCCACCGCTGCGCTGGCGGTGCTACGGTCGAGGCGAATCAGCTGGAGCAGGGTATCCGAGGCGTCGAATTGTCTGGATCCGGCGGGCCAGCCGTTACGCTGCAACAGGTAGGCGAACACCGCGCGGTAATCGTCGGGCTTTAGCGAGCCCATCGTGAGCTTCGGCATCGAGGTGCGCAGCACGTCGAACAAGTCGCGGGCGGAGCGCTCGGGGGCGTCCCACCGGCGAGCGAACTCGGGACCGGCGAGCGCCGGTGCGGTCATTCCCTGCAGCTCGTCGCCATGGCACTCGGCACACGAGGCGCCGTAGACCTGACGACCTCGGTTGGCTTGATCGGTCGAAAACACCGCCGGAAGGCTCGAGGTCGCGGGGTTACCGGGGGCACAGGATATCCCGCACATACCGATCCCGACCGAGGCGCTCGCGAGCGCGAGCCGCCCGAGGACCGACCCACGGACCGAACGAGCCATAGGGTGTTGCCTCCACGCGTCGCAAGTTTCGGACAACAGTCGAGGCATGAGCGCCGGCAGCAGGAGCGTTGCGGCGACGCAACAGACCACCTCTAATGCTAATGATCAAGTGTCCGCGGTGCGCAGCGATCGCCCCTTCCGCCAGCGCGTCACACTCAGCCACGCCGCCGTCACGAGCACGCCGAGCGGGATGACGATGCCGAGCCCGCGAATGCAGGCTGCCACGAGGGCGACAAAGTTCCGCCACGCCTGCTTGAACGCTTCGCCGATGACGCTTGATCCCGCGTGTCCCACGACCGGGACGGGTTCGTGGACGGCGATCGTGAGGGTGCTGAGCACCGCGTGAGCGCGGAGGTAGCGCAGCCGCCCTTCGGTGCGCTCGATCTCTCCGCGCACTCGCGCCAGCTCCTGCTCCACCTCCAGGACGTCCTTCAATTTGCCGGTGCCTCTCGCCAGCAGATCGATCAGGCGGGATTCGAGCCGCCGGGAGTTCTCCATGCGGGCGGTGACGTCGGTGAATTCCTCTCCCACGTCCTCGGCGAGGACGTTCACGGATTCGAGCTTCCCGAGCGGAGCGAGCCCGTTGAGCCCGTCGTCAAACCGCTCGGCCGGGATCTTGACCTCGAGGCTCGCCGAGCGCAGGTCACCGCGGCCGGTCTGCATCACTGTGTTGGCGACGTATCCACCGACCCGCGCGGCGAGCAGGCGCACCTGCGCGACTGCTCGCTCGAGCGAGTCGACTTCAATGCTGGCCTGTCCCGTGCGGATCACCATGCTCGGGGCGAGGCTGGCGCGCGAAAACAACGCGACCTCTGCCGCCGTGGCCACGGCTTTCTGCTGCAGTACCATCGACACAGGCGCACGAGCGGCCACGTCCGTGCGCGCGGCCTGCGCGAAGCCAGCTCGGTCCCGTGCCTCGGCGTACGGTTCCTTCTCCGGGGCCGCGGTGCAGGCGGTCGCGGCAAGAGCGGCGGCACAGAGCAGCGTGGGGATCGGTCGCATGGCGTCTCCTGATCAGAGGTCGTCTGTAAGAGACGCTCGGCACGTGACGCCGTGCACACGGCACGATGAGCAGTAATCGATCAGGTCGTGATAATTCAGTTACAGGAGGGCGTGCCTGGTGGTAAAACCTGATGCAGGGTCCGCCCGTAGGGTGCCCCGTGACCCTTCCGCCCCTCGACTCGAGCGCGCTCCGCGAGTGGGAGCGTATCGCGGCCGGGCCCGTGACGGCCGGGCACTCCGCAGGGCACGGTGGGAAGTGGCCCCGAAGGGTCGTCCGCCTGGCCGCGAAAGCTCTAGTGGTGGCCTTGCTGCCGTTTCTCGTGCTCGTCAAAGTGGCCGTGTTCCTTTACTCTCACCAAGCCTATTCCACGGTGCTCGCGCTCGCGGGCGGCACCGCATGCACCGCGGGCGTAGTCACCGCGTACGCGGCGTGGGCGTGGCACCGCTTCACCGGCCGCGTCCAGCTCGCGCTCATCGCTCGGCGCTTCGCGCTCCCGCTCGTGGTTGCGTACTGTGGCTATGCTTTGATCTACCTGTCGAGCGCCAATGCCAAGTCGGATCACGTGCGGGCATACTACACGTCACTCCACCCACTGCTCCGCGTCGCACTCTCGACGCTGATCCTGGCCGACCGGGACCTCGTGGTCACGGATCTCGCCCGCGGGCCGGAGGACTACGCGGCGATGGGCCTCGCCCCGAACGACGGGTCGCTGCATTACGTGCAACGCGACGGCTACGCGCACGCCGCGGACCTGCGAACCGGCGGTCGGAGCGAGGTCAAGAATCGGTTGGTGCAGGCGTACTTTTGGAGCATGGGGTTCGCGACTCTCCGGCACGTCGGCACGGGCGACCACCTGCACGTGGAGCTCCCCGTGCGGTAGCTTCTCCGCATGCCGTTCAGCCGCGACGACATCCGTGAATCGGTGGAGCGCGCCGGCGAGGAGCATTGGGACGCGCTCCGTCGGCATCACGAGGACGCCTACCCGAATCCCAAGCCCACGCCCGGCGACGTGTGCAAGGGAGAAGCCGAGCGCCTGAATCAGCTGGGGCTGGGCGACGCGAAGGAGTTCGAGCTGCTCGAGACGCGCGTGGAGCGGGTGGGGGAGGAGGTTCGCCTCACGCACGTGCTCAAGTACAAGCCGCTCGGAGTCCGGCTCCTCACCGAACTGTTTCAGGACTACAAATAGCCTCAGCTACTTCTCGAACATCAGCTCTTTGGCGCGCTGGGTGGCTTTCACCACGGCCTTGATGAGGGTCACGCGCAGCTTGCCCTCTTCGAGCTCGAGGATGCCGTCGATAGTGCAGCCAGCCGGTGTGGTGACGGTGTCCTTGAGCAGGGCCGGGTGATCGCCGGTGTCGAGCTGCACCTTCGCGGCGCCGAGCAGGGTCTGCGCCGACAGGACCGTGGCGATGTCGCGCGGTAAACCGACCTTCACGCCCGCTTCCGCGAGCGACTCGAGAATGATGTAGACGAACGCCGGACCGCTCGCGGAGAGACCGGTCACCGCGTCCATATGCTTTTCGTCCACCACCACCGTGCGGCCCACGGTGTCGAACAGCCGCCGGGCGGTGTCGAGATGCGCGTCCGTCGCGTGCTTCCCGCGGCAGATGCCGGTCATGCCCGCGCCCACCTGGCTCGGGGTGTTGGGCATGGCTCGGATGACCGGAGTCGCTGTCGCGAGGAGATTCTCGATGAACCCCGTCGGGACGGAGGCGGCGACCGAGATCACGAGCTGCGCGGGCGTCACGTCTGCGCGGATCTCCTCGAGCAGCTCGCGCACGTTCTGCGGCTTGACGGCGATGATGACCACGTCGGCACCCCGTACCGCCGCGCGATTGTCCGTTCCCACGGGAATGGCGCGCTCCTTTCCAAGCGCCTGCGCCCGCTCCGGGTGCCGTACGGTGGCGACCGCGTTCCCCGGGGGAAGGCCCGCCTTGAGGAGCCCCTGCAGCAGGATGTTGCCGATCTTCCCGAGCCCCAACACCGCCACACGCTGTTGCTTCATCGCAGGTACTCCTCGAGCAGAGTCGCGGCGTCCGTCTTCTCGTCCCGATACTTCACGATCACCGGTGCGTAGAGCGAGATGCCCCACCGCGCGGCCGCCGCACCCGGGGCGCCCCGCGCGCCCGGCACCACGACCGCCCCGCTGGGAATCTCGAGCGGCCGGTCCCCGTCGCGCCGGTACACCTGGTCGCGCACCAGGTCGTAGACGGGCGTCGATCCTGTGAGAATAGTGCCGGGCGCGAGGACGACGCGGTCGCGCACGATCGTGCCCTCGTAGACTCCGCACCCGCCGCCCACCAGCGTGTCGTCCTCGATGATCACGGGCAGCGCCCCGACGGGCTCGAGCACGCCCCCGATCTGGGCCGCGGCCGAGAGGTGGACCCGCTTGCCGATCTGGGCGCACGAGCCGACGAGCGCATGGCTGTCGATCATCGTGCCCTCGTCCACGTACGCGCCCACATTCACGTACATCGGCGGCATGCAGACCACGCCCGGGGCCACGTAGGCGCCGTCGCGGATGCTCGATCCACCCGGGACGATGCGCACGCCGTCCGCCAGCGTGGTTGGCCGAACCGGGTACGTGTCCTTGTCGAAGAACCTGAGCGTCGCGTGCGCCGACATGTCGGCGAGGACGCCCATGCGGAACCCGACGAGGATTCCCTGCTTGACCCACGCGTTGACGCGCCACACCCCCTCGCGCGCCCGCTCGGCGGCGCGGACCTCACCGCGCGCGAGCGCGGCCCGGAACTCGGCGAACAGGGCGTGCTCGGGCTGGCCGTAGCGTTCCCGCTTTTGGGAAGCGAGCGCCTCGACGCGCTCACGCAGCGACATGCGCCGCGCCCGGCACCAGACCGAGCGCTCCAAGCACCACGCGCAAACGGGCCCGGGTCTGCTCCTGCACGGGGACCAGCGGCAGCCGGAACCGCTCTTCTAGGAGGCCCATCAGCGCGAGCGCAGCCTTGACGGGTCCCGGGTTCGACTCGATGAAGTTCGCTTCCATCAGGGGAAGCAGGCGGTAGTGAAGCTCGCGGGCCGTGTCCCACCCGCCGGAGAGCGCGCTCTCGGTGAGCCTGACCATCAGATCGGGTGTTTCGTTCGACACCACGGACACGATCCCGTCGGCGCCCAGCGCGATCAGGGGCAACGTCAAGGCATCGTCCCCCGAGAGCACGCGGAATCCCGGCGGCCGGTCGCGCAGGATGGCCATAACCTGGGCCAGATCACCCGAAGCCTCCTTCACGGCGACGATGTTGTCCGTCTCCCGTGCCAGGGCCAGGGCCGTCGGGGCGGCGATGTTGGATGCGGTGCGACCCGGGACGTTGTACAGCACCACCGGCACGTCCGTCATGGCGTCGGCGACGGCCCGGAAGTGCGCCTGGAGCCCGGCCTGGGTGGGCTTGTTGTAGTACGGGGCCACGACGAGCAGCGCGTCGGCGCCGGCGGCGCGAGCCGCGCGGGCACGCTCGATCGTGGCGGCCGTGGCGTTGCTTCCCACGCCGGCGACCACCTTGGCGCGGCCGCGTGCCGTTTCGACCGTCATGGCAATGACGCGCTCGAGCTCCGCGGGCGTGAGCGTCGCGCCTTCTCCCGTGGTTCCGCAGGGAAGGAGCAGTCGGACCCCGGCAGAGATCTGCCGCTCGACCAGCGCGCGAAACCGCGCCTCGTGCACTTCGCCGGCGGCGTCGAACGGGGTGACGAGCGCCGTCCCGCAGCCGCGCAGCCACTCCAGTTGTTGGCTCATCGGACCTTCCTTTCCTTCTCCGCCTCGTGCGCGAGGATGTCGTCCAGCACGTCGGCAAAGGCATACATACCCCGCCGCCCCACGATCCAGTGCGCGGCGAGCAGCGCGCCGGCGGAGAGCCCCGCACGCGACCGCGCCGTGTGCGTCAGCAGGATCTGATCGGCGGCGGAGTCGAACCCGACGCGATGCGTTCCCGGGATCTGACCCGCGCGGGTGCTCGCAATCGGTACGCTTGTCCCCTGCTCCTTCCTTCCGAGTGCGCGGGAGAGAATAGTCTGTAGCGCGAGGGCCGTGCCCGAGGGCGCGTCCCGCTTACGGGCGTGGTGTGCCTCCTCGATGAACGGGTCGTATGCGGCCACGCCGCGAAACAGCTCCGCAGCACTCGTGACGATGCGGTAGAACAGGTTCACTCCGATCGAGAAATTGGCCCCATAGACCAGCGCCCCGCCGCGGCCCTCCACCACCTTCCGGACTCGGACCTCGTCGCCCTGCCAACCGGTGGTGCCTTCCACCAACGGGACCCCTGCCGCGGCGGCGGCTTCCACGTGGGCCGGCACGGCGCCGGGTACGGAGAAGTCGATCGCGACGGTGTGCCCGGGAAGGAGTCGCACGGCGTCGCCCACGTTCGCAGACGTGAAGACGACACCGATCTCGTGGCCCGCGGCTCGAGCGCTCTCCTCGAGCACGCGTCCCATCGTCCCGTGACCGAACAAGGCGATCTTCACACCGCGGCCTTTCGCACCGCGAGCGCGTGGACCAGCCGTACATAGGCGTCGACGCCCCCCGTCAGCTCATCCTCGGAAATCCGCTCGTGCGCGCCGTGCGCGTCCAGGATCGATCCGGGCCCGAGCAGCAGGGGCGTACCCCATTTCGTAAGGTGCGGGATGTCGGTGGTGAAGCGGACCACGCAGGTTTCGAACCCGGGGACCGTGGCGAGCCGCAGCGGAGGCACGGCCGTCAGGTAGTCGATCCGCGCCCGGTCGCGGACCGCCTGCTCGAGCAGCGCTTGCACCGGCGGGGCCTCGGTCACGAGTCGGATTTGCAGGTCGGCCCGGGCGTCCGCGGCGACGACGTTCGGGCGTGCTCCGCCGGCGATGACACCGATGTTGACCGTCGTCTCCCCGAACAGCGGATCCGTCGGCCAGGTCACGCGGCGCACGTCCCCCAGCACGTCGAGCAGCGCATCGATCGCCGAGCGCCCGTGCTCGGGATAGGCCGAGTGGGCGGGGACGCCGGAGGTGCACAACGTGAGGCGGAGCGATCCTTTGGTGCCGATCGCGAGTCGATTGTCGGTCGGCTCGCCGTCGATCAGCCAGCGGCATTCCCGCGCCAGGGGGTGCGCATTCGCTGCCCGCGCTCCGACGCTTCCCATCTCCTCGTCCACCACGAACAGCAGCCCAATCCCGTCCACCCCCTCGGCGCGGAGCCGCTCGGCGGCGCCGATCTGCGCCGCCATGATCCCCTTGGCGTCGCAGGCGCCGCGGCCGTACAGGACGCCGTCCGCGAGTCTTGCGGGCATGTGTGGCGGTACGGTGTCGAGGTGGGTGGAGAACACGATCCGCGGTGGACGATCCGTGGTGGCGAGCACATTGGGTCGCCCCGGTGCGGCGTCGAACAACTCCACGCGATAGCCCAGGTCCGTGAGGTACGATGCCACGAACCGTGCGACCTGAGCCTCTTCGCCCGACACCGAAGGGACATCCACCAGGTCACATGCTAGCGAGACGGGGTCGGTCACGGAGCCCCCGTGGCGGCGGCCGCGTCCAGGTCCGCCGGCTCACGCTCGAACAGCGCCTCGTGCAGCCGGAGGACCGCTTCCTGCACGCGGCCTTCGTCTACGACAAAAGTGAGGTTAACGCGGGAAGCGCCCTGGGAAATGAGCGAGACGTTGATGTCGGAGATGGTGGCGAACACGCGAGCGGCGATCCCGGGGGTGGTTCGAAGGCCTTCGCCCACCACGCAGACGATCGCCCGGCCCGACTCCACCGATACCGTCCCCAGCGGGCGAAGCTCGGCAACGATGTCGGGCAGCGACCCCGCGTCTTCCACGGTGAGCGACACGCTCACCTCCGACGTCGTCACCACGTCCACCACTGTCTGGTGACGCTCGAACACCTCGAACAGACCCCGCAGGAAGCCATACGCACCGAGCATGCGAGTCGAGTTGATTTGCAGCACCGTGATGCCCGACTTGTGCGCGATCGCCTTCACGGCCCCGGCGCGCACGTCCCCTCGGGCCGTCACCATGGTTCCCGGATCCCCGGGGGCGTGCGAGTTGCAGATCCGCACAGGGATGTCGCGCTCCATCGCCGGCTGGATCGTCTTGGGGTGCAGGACCTTGGCGCCGAAGTAGGCGAGCTCGGCGGCCTCGGCGTAGGAGAGGCTGGGGATCGTCCCGGCGCTCGGCACGACGCGCGGGTCGGCGGTCAGCACGCCGCTCACATCGGTCCAGATCTGGATTTCCGCGGCCGCCAGGGCCGCGCCCACCAGGGCCGCGCTGTAGTCGGAGCCGCCCCGGCCCAGTGTGGTCGTCACACCCTCGAGGGTCGCCCCGATGAATCCGCCCAGCACCGGGACCAGGCGGTGCTCGAGCAGGGGGGCAAGCTCTGCCCGGGTCCGCTGTTCTGTGTCCGGGAGGAGGGGAGTTGCGCGGCCAGGTGCTGCGTCGGTGATGAGACAGTGGCGCGCATCCACGTACCGCGCCGGCACGTCCGCGGCTAGAAGCACGGCGGTCAGAAGCGCCGCCGAGAGGCGCTCGCCGTAGGCGGCGATCTCGTCGCGTAGCGCCGGCCGGCGTTCCGGCTCCCCGGCGACCCGCCTGAGCAGGTCTGCGAGCTCCGGTCGGGCGCGCCCCAGCACGGCCTGGATCCCCCTGTTGCCATCTGGACTGGCCAACCGCCCGGCGATCTCGGCATGGCGCTCGAGCAGGGCGGCGAGCTGCGGCTGCATCCGCTCCACGTCCCCGTGCGCGGCCGCGTCGGCGGCCGCGAGCAGCGCATCGGTCACTCCAGCGAGCGCCGACACGATCACGACGGGGCGGGCGCTGCGGTGCGCGCGCTGGACCACTCCAGCGACCCGCTGCAACGCCGCCGCGTCCGCTACGGATGTGCCGCCGAACTTTAGGACCGTCGACTCACTCACCGACTCACCTCTGGAGACCCTCTTCCGCGTCGGGCAAACGCCGCGCCGCGCGGTACGGTTGACGCAATCGATTGTAGGGAAGCTGTGCGACGAACGCCTATCGCGGCGAGGTACATGCCCGCTTTCGGCCGGCCGGCAGGGGCCGGCCGCCGTGCGGGCGGTGGGAACAGACTCCGGAGGGCTCGTGCGAGTGAAGGACCATGGTCGAGGGCGAAAGCTGCCCGCGCGCCGCGGGCGCTGTCAAGCGGAACGGAGGCGCCGCCGGCAGGGGTTCCATGGGGAATCATAGTGTACACGAAAAATATGCTGAATGTGCACGATTCTTGCGACATCAGTGCGCACTACCTGAATGGGTAGTAGCAAAGTGTAAGCCAATCTGTGCATTTTTTACACGAATCTTGTAGCACCGGTGCATCGCTTGCACACCTTACTGGGAGGTTGTATGAGACGCTCGGTCGGTCTTGGCCTGCTGATGACTCTGGCGTGCCCGCTGGCTCTGGCTGGGCAAGGAGGGCCGGCGGCGGACTCGCTCGCCAAGGCCGCGAACGCCGCCTCCGCGGCGAATACGGTCGCGATCAACTTCGTGTGGACGTTGGTCGCCGGGTTTCTCGTGATGTTCATGCAGGCGGGCTTCGCGATGGTCGAGACCGGTTTCACGCGTGCCAAGAACGCCGCGCACACGATCACGATGAACTTCATGGTTTACGGCATCGCGATGCTCGCCTACTGGGTGGTGGGCTTCGCGCTCCAGGCCGGCGGCGTGGGAGCGCTCGGCACGTTGGGCGGATACGACAAGCTGGCGCACGAGGTTTCCCTCACGATCGCGGGCAAGGAGTGGGGCCTGTTCGGAGGGACGGGGTTCTTTCTCACGGGGGTCGCGTATACCGCGCCGGTGTTCGCGTACTTCCTGTTCCAGATGGTCTTCATGGATACCGCGGCCACGATCCCGACGGGGGCGTTGGCCGAGCGATGGAAGTTCTCGGCGTTCGCAGTATTCAGCGTCTTCGTCGGCGCATTCATCTATCCGATCTACGCCAACTGGACCTGGGGCGGCGGGTGGCTCGCGATGCTCGGCAAGAACCTCGGGCTCGGGCATGGGCACGTGGATTTCGCGGGATCCTCGGTCGTGCACATGACGGGCGGCGTGATGGCGTTCGTCACGGCGGCGCTGCTCGGTCCGCGGCGCGGGAAGTACAACGCCGACGGCAGCGTCAACGCCATCCCGGGCCACAACATCCCGATGGCGCTGATCGGAACGTTCATCCTCGCGTTCGGATGGTTCGGCTTCAACGCCGGCTCGACGCTGGCGGGTTCAGACCTGCGCATCGGGGTCATCGCGACGAATACGATGCTGGCTGGGGCGGCGGGTGGGGTTACGTCGATGCTGTACATGTGGTTCAAGTACGGCAAGCCCGATCCTTCGATGATGGCGAACGGCACGCTCGCGGGGTTGGTGGCCATTACGGCGCCGTGCGCCTTCGTGACCGCACCGTCCGCGGTGCTGATCGGCGGAATAGCCGGCGTACTGGTCTGCGTGGCGGTGTTCTTCATCGACGGCAAGCTGCGCATCGACGACCCCGTCGGCGCGATCTCGGTACACGGCGTTAACGGGCTGTGGGGCATCCTGGCGCTGGGGCTGCTCGCCGACGGCACCTACGGCGACGGGTGGAACGGCGTGAACGGGGCGGTGCGGGGGTTGTTCTACGGCGATGCGAGTCAATTCGCGGCCCAGTTGATCGGCGGCGTCGCCAACTTCGTGGGGGTGGGGGCCATGGCGTTCGTCGCCTACAAGGTCACGGCGTTCGTGGTCGGCGGCCACCGCGTGGCACCAGAGGTGGAGGAGCTCGGGCTCGACCTGCCGGAGATGGGCGCGCTGGCCTATCCCGACACGCAGGAAATCTCTTCGGCGGTGATCCTCAGCGAGACGGCCTCCGGGGGAGGGATCGGGCAGCTCGAGCCCGAGCCCGAGGCGGTCTGATGAAACTCATCACGGCTGTTGTCCGCCCCGAGCGGCTGGCGCAGGTGAAGGCCGCGCTGTTCCGGGCCGGCGTCACCGGCATCACGATCAATCGGGTGAGCGGTCACGGCGGCGAGGTCGAGCTGCAGGAGCACTATCGCGGCCGGACCGTCGTGCTCGAATTCCGCGAGAAGGTGCGGCTTGAGATGGCCGTGTCAGAGCCGTTCGTGGAGCCGACCATCAAGGCGATTCTCACATCCGCCCGTACCGGCCATGTCGGTGACGGGAAGATCTTCGTGCAGCCCCTGGAGCGCGTGATCCGGATCAGGACGGGCGAGGTGGATACGGCTGCGGTCACCGCCGTGACGGCGGACGCGGTACAGAAGCAGGCCCTGAAGGAGGCCAAGCTATGAGAATGCAAGGAAGCAGTCTTGTGCGAGCCACGCTCGTGGGCGTCTGCCTCATCGCACCTGGGATGCTGCGCGCCCAGAGCGGAGCGTCACCCCCGGCCCCCGCCGACACGGCGGCCAAGAAGCCCGATCCGCCTCCGCCTCCGGTAAATCATCTGGAGACGACATTCGCGGGCTTCAAACTCACTGGCTTCGCCGTGGGGTCGTACTCGTATTCGGGCCATAGCGCCGGTGGAACCACGATCGTCGGGCGGCTGTATGACCGCCTCCAGAACCGCTTCATGCTCAACGCGCTCGGGGTCGTGCTCGACAAGCCATACGACCCCGCGAAATTCAGCGCGGGGTTCCACACCGAAGTGCTGGTGGGACAAGACGCGACGGCCATCCAGTCGGACGGAGGGTCCTTCAACCTTGGCCCGCAGGGTGACATCCCGCACCTCTACGTCACGTTGAACGTCCCAACGTCCAGTGGCAACGGCCTGCAGTTCAAGGTGGGGCGCATTCCCACGCTCTTGGGGCTCGAGGTGATCGAGACCGTGGCCAACCCCAACTGGTCCGAGGGAAACCAGTTCATCTACGTAGAGAACTTCACGGCCACGGGTCTGAGCGTCGAGACCAAGTTCAACGACCACGTCGATGCCCAATTCCGCGTGATCAACGGCTGGGACCAGGTCGTCGACAACAACACTCACAAGTCGTTGATGGGGCGGGTCGGGATCTATCCCGACGCGCTCACGTCGCTCGGCATCGTGGGGTTCTGGGGTCCGGAAGAGCCGAACAACAACACCGCCAACCGGTCCGGCGTCGAAGGGTTGTTCTGGCGCAAGTTGGGCAGCGCGCAGGTGTGGATACAAGGTGACTACGGCCAGGAGCAGGCGAACGCAGCACTGCCGATTCCGACG
>QHUD01000187.1 GCA_003221085.1 Gemmatimonadota bacterium | reverse complement strand
ATCACCGTAGCGGCATTGATCGCGCGCCCCACGTCGTGGGCGATCCAGACCTTCGGCACCCGGATGATCCCGGTCGCGGGGTCGACGTCCACCTCCGCGATGCAGGCGCTGTAGGAGTAGGCGGGCGAAGGGCCAACCCCAGCGCCGCGGTACTTGCCGGCGGACGGGGCGGGGGTGTAGGAGCCCACGGTGCCGATGGTCCCCTCCGCCGCCTCCGCGAGCTGCACCGCGTCGGCGAAAGTGACCCCACGCTCGGGATCCTCGACGTCGAACACACGCCCCTCGGCGAACGTGACCCGCTCGATCGAGGTCTCGAGCTTCTTCGCGGCGTGCAGGGCAATGACGTCGCGGGCGCGCTCGGCCGCCTGGATGGCCGCGTTTCCCGTCATGAGCGTGACCCGGCTCGAGTAGCTGCCCAGGTCCACCGGCGTGAGATCGGTGTCGCCCGTGACCACGGCGACGTCGAGCGGCTGGAGGCCGAGCACTTCCGCGACGATCGTGGCGAGGATCGAGTCCGAGCCCTGCCCGATCTCGGTCGAGCCGCAGAATACGGTGACCCCGCCGCCGCGATCGCACTTGAGCTGCACTCCTGAGTGCGGCAACGGATTCCAGTAGATCGGCAGTCCCGCGCCCGTGATGTACGACGAGCACGCCAGCCCGATCCCCTTCCCGTAGGGCAGCTGTTTGAACTTCTGCTTCCACCCGGAGCCGCGAACTACCTTCTCGATGCACGGCCCGAGGCCCATCGTGCCGATACGCAGCCAGTTGGCGGTGAGCGAGTTGGGGGGGACCAGATGCTTGAGGCGCAGCTCGGCCGGATCGATCTCGAGCTGCTCCGCGATCTTGTCGAGGTGGACCTCGAGCGCGAAGCGCGGCTGGGGAGTGCCGTGGCCGCGCTTGGGCCCGCAGGGAGGCTTGTTGGTGAACGCCCGCGCGCCCTGAAACTTGTAACGTGGAACGTGATAGGTGACGGTTTGCAGCGCCCCCGTGTAGTACGTGCTCGCCACCCCGTAAGATCCGTAGCCGCCGCCGTCGAGCAACGACTTGAAGTGCATGCCGGTGATGGCGCCGTCTTTTTTCACTCCCGTCTTGACCCACATGAGGGTGGGGTGGCGCCCGCGGTGGCAGTAGAAGACTTCCTCGCGCGTGAGGGTGATTTTCACCGGACGGCCGGTGACCATCGCGAGCTTGGCGGCTGCGATTTCGTGGCTGAAGGGATCGCTCTTGCCGCCGAAGCCCCCTCCGTTCGGGCAGGCGATCACCCGGATGCGAGCCGCCGGAAGCTCGAGCACCTTGGCGAGCGCTCGGTGCACGTAGTGCGGCGTCTGGGTGGCGCTCCACAGCGTGAGCTTCCCGTCGGGATGGGGGGACCAGTCGGCCACCGCCGCGTGCTGCTCCATCGGCAGGTGGGTGCTCCCGTCGAAGAAGAACACGTCCGAGCGCACGACGTCGGCCTCTGCGAGCCCTGCGTCGACGTCGCCGAACTCGAGATCGATCAGCTTGTGGATGTTGCCGGCATCGGCGTAGTCGTGGATCGCCGGCTCGGGATGCTCGACCGCGTCGAGCGCATCGGGGAAGGCACGCAGCACCTCGTACTCGACGGTGATGAAGTCGAGTGCCCGGCCGGCGGCTTCTTCGGTGGTGGCCGCGACCGCCGCCACCGGATCGCCCACGAAGCGCACCTTGTCGAGCGCGAGAGCATGCTCGTCCTGACTCACGGGGAGGATGCCGAACGGGATCGGGAGATCCTTCCCCGTGAGCACGGCCTTCACGCCCGGCAGCGCGGCGGCCCGGGACGTGTCGATCGAGCGGATGCGCGCGTGGGGGTGGGGACTGCGGAGCAGCTTGGCGAAAAGCATCCGCGGGAGGAACAGGTCGTCGGCGAACCTGGTGACGCCCGTGACTTTCGCGGTCGCGTCCACCTTGCGGTGGGCCTTGCCCACCACCCGGAGGCCCGCCGCCTTCCTACTGGACGCCATACAGGGTCTCTGGTGCGGGTTTCGCGTCCTCGCCCCGCATCCGAGCCGCCGCCAGCTCGACGGCTTCGTAAATCTTGATGTAGCCGGTGCAGCGGCAGAGGTTGCCCGACAGTGCCTGCTTGATGTCGTCTCGTGTAGGACTCGGGTCGGTGGCGAGCAGCGCTTCGGCGGCGAGGAGGAACGCGGGGGTACAGTAGCCGCACTGTGCCGCGCCCAGCTCCGCGAAGGCTTCCTGGAGAGGATGGAGCGTTCCGCGCTCCGCCATGCCCTCGACCGTCTTCACCCGGCGGCCGGCGCAGGCGAGGCCGAGCACCAGGCAAGAGAGCACCGGCGTGGCGTCGAGCAGCACTGTACAGGTGCCGCATTCCCCGAGCTCGCAGCCGTGTTTCGTGCCCGTGAGCCCCAGGTCCTCGCGCAGCACCTCGAGCAAGGTCTTGTGCGGCGCGAAGGCGACCTCGACGGGCTCGCCGTTCAGCTCGAGCGCGATCTTGGCTTTGGCGTCAGGCATCGTTCCGAAACGTAATATCGGGCACTTCGACTCGCCCAGGCGCGCCCGAAACCTCGCCGCACTCTCAAGTGATCGTTACCGACGGTTCGCCCGGGCGTTACCAGGGGCGGCGACCCTTGGCGTGTGAAGCTCCCCGGTCTCGAAACACGGTTCGCACGACGCTGGGCGCGTCTGGGAGCCGACGCGTCATGCCCGTTCCGACGGGGCGCGTGGTACCCCGTGCTGAGCATCGGGCAGGATGAAGCGGTCATCGAAGTCCGCCGCAAACCCGTCATCGTGCCGCGGTCCGCTCTCGACCTCGTCGCCGCTCGCCCGAACGCCACCTGGACCCTCATCCCACGCGAGTGCGGCGGGCCGTACCTCGTTTGTCCGAATTGCGCCGAACGGGTCTGGTGGCGGCGCCTCCTGGCTGAGGTGCAATGCTGGCGGTGCGACGGCGTGTTCTCAGTGAACCTAGACCGGACGCGGGCCGGATTGCCTGCGGGTCACGGAATCGGCGGGGATTGATAAGGAGGTGGTGGGACGCCAGCTTTCCGCCTCCGAAGAGCGAGCGGTGCACCATGGCGGACAGGCGGACGGGCGGAAGGGCGGTCGGAAGAGCGGCGCTATCGATGGTGGTCCTGCTGTCCGTCAGTCCGCCGGTCCGCCTGTCGGCCCAGGATTATCGCGCCCGCGCCGTCGCCATCCTGAAGACCATCCCGCTGATCGACGGGCACAACGACCTGGCCGACGCCATCCGGACACGCGGCGGGCTCGACTCCGTGGACCTCGCCGTGCGGCAGCCGAAGCTCATGAGCGACATCCCGAAACTCCGCGCGCGCGCGATGGGGGCGCAGTTCTGGGCCGCCTATGTTCCCGTCACCACGATCGATTCCGGGCCGCACCCGGCGGTGTACGCGCTCGAGCAGATCGACCTGATCAAGCGCTTGTGCGCGAAGTATCCTCGCGACCTCGCCATGGCCCGCACCGCGGCTGACGTGGAGCGGAACTTCAAGGCGGGCAAGGTCTCGTGCCTGATCGGCATCGAGGGTGGGCACGCCATTGAGAACTCGCTCGGCGCGCTGCGGATGTTTGCG
>QHUD01000113.1 GCA_003221085.1 Gemmatimonadota bacterium | reverse complement strand
CGGCAAGACCGCCCTGGGCGGCCGGTTCCGGATGACGTGGTTCGCCCGCGCACTGCTGCCGATCTGGCTCGCGCCGGGGATCGTGTGTCTCGTGGTGGCCCTGGTCCCCACCGAGCTCCAGCCCCGGTCGCCGGGCTTCCGGATCGCCCTGGCGCTGTTGGGCGGCCTGCTCACCCTGCTGGCCTTGGGCCGCTTCGCGCTCGAGTGGTGGGGTCGGCCGGGAGACGTGGACGCGGTCTCCCAGGCGATCCGCACGGCCGTGCAACCGCACTAGCCAGATCCGGCCGGAGGCTTCTATCCTTCGGCCCATGACCGCCACCGCTACCACGCCGCGCGCGAGCCGCCTCGCGGGCTATCTGTTCGCGCTCGCGGCCGGCGCCATCTGGGGCACTACGGGCCCGCTGTCGACGGCGCTGTACCGCGCCGGCGAGGCGATCACCGGGATCGGCTTCTGGCGCCTCGTGATCGGCCTGCTCGGATTCCTCGTGTACGGACTGTTCCGCCCGCAATTGTTCCGGATCGATCGGCGGGCCTGGGTCCTCGTGGGGCTCGGCGGCGGCGCGCTGGTCGCGCTGTTCGAGGTGGCCTACCAGTTCGGCATCGCGGGAACGGGCGTCGCGGGGGCGGCGGCGCTGCTCTACATCGCGCCGGTGCTGGTCGCCATTCTCGCGAAGCCACTCCTGGGCGAGCAGCTCACCGCCCTGCGGATCGTCCTCGCGCTCGTCGTGATGGCCGGGGCCGCGCTCACCGTCCAAGGTGGCAGCCGCGGCGCCGGAGCGGCGGCGATCCCGCTGCCGAGCCTGATTCAAGGCGTCGCGGGCGGCTTGCTCGCCATGCTCTCCTTTGCCGGCACGACGCTCTTGGCCCGCTACGCCGTGCCGCGCTACGGCGCAACGCAGGTCCTCTTCCTCGAGATTCTCGGCGGGATCGCGGTGCTCGCGATCGTGCTCCCGGTGACGGGACACACACCGCTCCCACCCCATACCGCGGGCGCGGGGATTTACGTGTTGTTACTCTCTCTCGGCTCCGTCCTCGCGGCCAACTTCTTCTTCTTCGCCGCGGTGAAGCGAATCGACGCAGCGCTCACGTCGGTTGCGGCGACCATCGAGCCGGTGGTGGGCGCGTTGCTCGCCTTACTCCTCTTCAAGCAGGAACTCTCGCTCCTCGGCTGGCTCGGGCTCACGATGGTGGTCGGCGGCGTGGCCGCGAGCTACCTCTCCGAAGCGAAGATGGAGGAATAATGCTGGCTCTGGCACTCGTGCTCGGCGCGCTCCAGCAGCCCGCCGCGTCCCCACTCCCGCCGCTCCCCCCTCAGGTGGGCGACACGGCGCCGTTCCGGCGGCTCGTCCTCCCGACGCCCGACGAGGTACGCGAGGGCTCGGGCACGCCGGGGCCGCGCTACTGGCAGCAGCGCGCCGACTACACCATCCGGGCCACGCTCGATACCGCGACCCACACGATCGCGGGATCGGAGACCCTGCGATACGCCAACAACTCTCCCGATACCCTGCGCTACCTCTGGCTGCAGCTGGACCAGAACATCTACAAGGCGAACAGCCGGGGCGCCGCCCTGAGCCCGACCGACGCGCGGTTCGCGGGCCGGGGATTCGAGGGTGGCTATACGATCGAGTACGTGCGCGCCGTCCGGCGGGTGGGGCGGGCCGCCGGCCGCGTCCCCCTCGCCACCACGGACAACGGCACGATGCAGCGCGTGGACCTCGACCGGCCGCTCGCGCCTGGCGGGCGGGCGGAGCTCGAGCTGGCGTACCGCTTCGAGGTGCCGGAGCACGGATCGGACCGGATGGGGCGGGAGCAGTTTCCCGGGGGCTGGCTGTATGAAGTCGCGCAGTGGTACCCGCGGGTCGCGGTGTACGACGACGTGCGTGGCTGGAACACCGAGCAGTACCTGGGCCAGGGCGAGTTCTACCTCGAGTACGGCGACTTCGACGTCTCGATTACCGTGCCGAGGAGCTTCGTCGTGACCGCGACCGGCACGCTCACCAACGCCATCGAGGTGCTCACGCCGGACCAGCGCGCGCGGCTCTCCCGGGCGCTCCGGTCGGACTCCACCGTCGCCATCATCCCCAAGGCGGACGTCGGGCAGTCGTTCAGCCGGCCCGCGGGCTCGCGACCGATGCTCACCTGGCATTTCACCGCCAAGAACGTGCGCGACGTCGCCTGGGCGGCGGCGGCCAATTTCATCTGGGACGCGAGCGGGTACGACGGCGTCCTGATCCAGTCGTTCTATCCGCCGGAGGCGAACGCCGACTGGGCGCGCTCCACGGAGTACGCCCGTCACTCGATCAAGCATTACTCCGAGAAATGGTTCCGGTACCCCTATCCGACCGCGATCAACGTCGCCGGTCCGGTGGGCGGGATGGAGTACCCGATGATCGTGTTCTGCGGGCACCGCGCCGGGAATCGCGGCTTGTTCGGCGTGACGACGCACGAGCTGGGCCACCAGTGGTTTCCCATGATCGTGGGATCGAACGAGCGGCTGTACGCCTGGATGGACGAGGGATTCAACACGTTCATGAACATCTATTCGACCCTCGCGTTCTACCACGAGCCAGCGCCGCGCGACCGGGGCGGTGCAGCCCAGTGGGCGCGCTTCGCCGCCACGGGCCTGGATGTGCCGTCGATGCTTCCGGCTGACCGGGTTCCCCCGCCGCTGCTGGGTCAGGCGGAATACGACAAGCCCGCGACGGGCCTCTATTTGCTGCGCGAGCACATCCTCGCAGACACGGCGCGGTTCGACGCCGCATTCCGCGAATACATCCGGCGCTGGGCGTACAAGCATCCCACGCCGGCGGACTTCTTCCGCTCCATGGAAGACGGGCTCGGGGAAGACCTCTCGTGGTTCTGGCGCGGCTGGTTCTACCGGACCGACGTGGTGGACCTCGCGGTGGACTCGGTGCGCGCCCGGACCGACTCCACAGGGACGAGCGCGCTGCTCTATCTCTCGAGCCTCGGCGGGCTCCCCATGCCCGTCGACCTGCGGCTCACCTACGCCAACGGGGCCACGGAGAGCGTTCGTCTTCCCGTCGAGATCTGGTACCTCGGGAACCGGTTCGTGTACCAGCGCAAAGTCCCGGCGGACGTCGTGAAGGTGGAGATCGATCCGGCGCAGAATTTCCCGGATGTGCGACGGGGGAACAATACGTGGCAGAGAGCAGGGACCCAGTAGTCCGTCTGTGAACCGCTACTGATCGCTGGTCCCTGGTTTCCTGGCCACCAACTCGAGGACCACCAAGAGCACACCGCCCCACATGAGCCCGGGCAAATCCCGCAGATCGCGCCCCAACTGCATCCACAGCCAGCGCGCGATCACGCTGCACCACAGCCCACCGGCGAACCAGCCGACAACGCGCACCGCCGGTCCCACGCCGATTCGGATCCCGGGCAACGCGAGCAACAGCTGATCGACGTAGGGCGCCAGGAACGCGAAACAGAACGCCACGGCAAACACATCCACGAAGTCGGAGAACACGGAGGCGTGGCGGGGGAGGGCGAGCAGGAGCACGAGCCCCAGCACCCCGGCGACGACGCTGCTCCGCGTCAGCGTCCTGAGGAACGGCTCCCCCCTGCTCATCAGCGAGCCCCCGCCCCGGTCGGCGCGGGCTTCAGGTACTGATCGATCCAGTCGAGCACCGTGCCCCACCACAGGCGGCGGTTACGCGGCCGCAGCACCCAGTGGCCCTCGTCGGGGAAGTAGAGGAACTTGGCCGGCACGCCGTGCACCTTGGCGGCGGTGAACGCCTGGTAGCCCTCCGACAGGTCCACGCGATAGTCGAGCTGGGAGTGCACGATCAGGATCGGCGTCTGCCAGTTCTGCACGAAATTCAGGGGCGACCATTTTTCGTACAGCGCGCGGTTCGCGTACGGTGTGCCGCCGAACTCCCAGTCCATGAACCAGAGCTCTTCCGTGCTGCCCGCCATGCTCACCGGATTGAAGACGCCGTCGTGCGAGACCAGCGTCTTGAAGCGGCCGCTGTGCCCGGCGATCCAGTAGATCATGTAGCCGCCGTAGGACCCACCCGCCGCGCCCATCCGGGTCGAATCGACGTAGGGGAGGCGCGCCACGACGTCGAGGCCCTTCATCAGGTCCTGGTACGGATAGTCCCCCCAGTGCTGCGAAATCGCGTCCGTGAACTTCTGACCGTAGCCGGTCGAGCCATGGAAGTTCACCGCGGCCACCACGTATCCGCGCGACGCGAACATCGCGTAGTTCCAGCGCGCCCCCCAGTAGTCGGCCCACGCACCCTGCGGCCCACCGTGGATCAGGTAGATGAGCGGATACCGCTTGGCGGGGTCGAAGCCCGGGGGCTTGAGCAGCCACCCGAACGCGGAATCTCCCAGCGCGCCGACGAACCCAAATCCCTCGAGCGGCCGGAGATCGAGGGTCTCGAGCGCCGCGTCGGTGTGATGTGTGACCTGCCGGCCCGCGAGCCAGACCTCGGTCGGCTGCGTGTTGCTCTGGTGCAAGTACACGACGTCCCGACCGTCGGGCATGACCTGCACATCCGTGTTGACCCCGGCCCCGCCAACCACGATCGAGCGACGGAACGACGGGAGGTCGATGCGGTAGATGTTGTCGCGCCCGCGCTCTTCGACGACGCCGTAGATGCACTTCGCATCGGGGCACCAGGTGTAGGACCCCACGGAGAGCGTCCAGCCCTTGGTCGCCTCGACGGTCGGCCCGCCCGTCCGCCCATCCGCCCGTCCGACCAGCATCAGCCGTTGTCGATCGGCCTCGAACCCGGCCCGCTCCATCGAGAGGTACGCGAGCCACTTGCCGTCGGGTGAATACCGCGGCGTATTGTCCGCGCCGAGTCCTGTCGTCAACGCGCGCATCCCGGAGCCGTCGTGCCCCATGATGTAGACGTCGACGCTGGTATTGTCGGCGACCGTCGAATCGCCATGCATGGCGACGGCGATCTCCTTCCCGTCGGGTGAGACGCTGACGTCGCCGTCGCCCCCGGTCGCGATCGTCGGGACGTCGTGGTCTACCGGCGTCAGGTCTCTGGTGCTGCCGTCGCCCAGCGTGACGGCGAACAGATGCTGGCGCTTGCCGGCGCGCCAATCGTCCCAGTGTCGCCACAGCAGGCCGGTCCAGAGACGCGCGTCGGTCGGGAAGTCGCCGTTGCGCCGGTCGATCTCCTGCTGCGGGGGCCACTTGATGTCGCTCGTGACCACGAGCCCCGTGCCGTCGGGCAGCCACACGGGATCGAACACGCCGTCGGCGAGCGTCGTCACGCGCCGCGCCTCGCCGCCGGCGACCGGGAGGACCCACAGCTGCGCGCCGTTCTCCCGCGTGGAGACGAAGGCGAGCGTGCGGCCGTCCGGCGACCAGCGCGGCTGCCGATCCGATCCCGGACCGGCCGTGAGTTGGCGCGCCGACCCGCTCGCTAGGTCGGCGAGCCAGATGCGCGTGATGCCGCGGTTGTCCTTGAGGGAGTACTCGGTGACGGTGTAGGCGACCCACTTCCCGTCGGGTGAGAGCTGCGGGTTGCCGACCGCTTTGAGCGCGAGATAGTCGTCGATGGTGATCGCGCGCTTCTGGGCGAACAGAACGGGAAACGGGAACAGGGAAACGGGAAAGGTGAGACATCCCAGCGCGACCAGGAACCGTTTCATTTTGTCGCCTTCCCGTCCGACAGTCCGCCCGTCCGACTGTCCGTCAATAGTCCGGGTGCGTCAGGATCGCTTTCACCAGGTCATCGAACACCCTGGACTCCGGCGTTACCGCCCCACTCGCGTCGGTGTGCACGTTCCAGGCGCACAGCTCGTTCAGCGCCGTGGCTTCCTCGTACGTGAGGTGTAGCACGTGCCCGTCCGCCGATCGCGTGGCACCGTCGAGCGCCTTCTTGAGGACGTCCGGGAGATGCCGCGCGCCACGGACGGCGTCGTACTGCGCACGACTCAGCCTGAGATCCATCGACTCCCTTGCTTTGGTGGGTCGCGGGCGAAATCTTCTCCGGGCGCCCCTTTCTCGCAAGGAACCGATGCCACGCACCGAGTTCATCGCCACCGGGTTCCACGTGCCCGAGCGCGTCGTCACCAACGACGATCTCTCGCGCATCATGGACACCTCCGATGAGTGGATCACCCAGCGCTCGGGGATCAAGACGCGACACTGGGTGTCGGACGGCGAGACGGGCGCTGGCCTGGCACGGCGGGCGGCCCTGCAGGCGCTCGCGAAGGCGGGCATGAAGGCGACGGACCTGGATTGCATCGTGTACTGCACCTGTACCCCCGACCATTTCGAGCCCGGCAACGGCGTGTTCTTGCAGCGCGAGCTCGGGATCAGCGACATCCCCGCAATCGACGTGCGCAACCAGTGCGCCGGATTCGTGTACGGGTTATCGGTTGCGGACGCCTGGATCCGGTCCGGCCAGTACGCTCGCGTGCTGCTCGTCGGCGCGGAGGTGCACTCCCGCGGGCTCGACCGGACGACGCGCGGTCGCGACACCGCCGTCCTGTTCGGTGACGGGGCGGGCGTCGCAATCCTCGGTCCCACCGACGCCCCGGGACGCGGCGTGCTCTCGACCCACCTGTATGCCGACGGCCGCCACGCCGAGAAACTCTGGGTCGACGCCCCCGGCCTGGCGCACGACCCGTTCATCAGCGCCGAGCTCATCGAAGAGGGGAAGCATCGCGCCGTGATGGAAGGCCGGGAGGTCTTCAAGTACGCATCGGTCCTGATGCCTCAGTCGGTGACCACTGCTCTCACGGCGAACGGCCTGACGCCGGCGGACGTAAAGCTCCTCGTCCCGCACCAGGCAAACCTGCGGATCCTCGAGATGGTGCAGAAAGCGGTCGGCCTGCGCGACGACCAGGTGTACGTGAACATCCAGAAATACGGCAATACGACCGCCGCTTCGATTCCCATCGCGCTGCACGAAGCGCTGTGCGAGGGACGGCTCCAGCGGGGAGACCTGCTGGTCATGACCGCGTTCGGGTCCGGGTTCACCTGGGCGAGCGCGGCAATCCGGTGGTAGTCCCTACTTGAGCTCCTGTCCCCAGAAATCCCGGTACACGACGGGCCCCTCGTTCAAGGCCTTGATCCCCGCTTCGATCTGACTCCGGTCGCCCACCACCACGATATCGAAGTGATCCGGGTCGATGTATTGACGCGCCACGCGCTGCACGTCGGCGCCCGTGATGGCGTTGATCCGTTCCACATAGTGGTCGTAGTAGTCGAGCGGCAGGCCGAAGGCGAGCAGCTCGCGGAACCGCCCTGCGGCGCCCCCGGTCGTCTCGAAGTCCCCCGGCAGGCCGAGCGTGAGGTAGGCCTTCGCCTTCGCGAGCTCGGGTGGCGCCACCGGCTCATCGCGGATCCGTCGCAGCTCCTTCAGAAACTCGATGAGTGAGCTGTCGGTCTTGGTCGTCACGACCGACGCGAGCGCCACGAACGCCCCGGTGAGCCGGCGCGGCGCGAACTGCGAGAAGGCGCCGTAGGTGTAGCCGTGGGTCTCCCGCAGATTCTGGTTCAGCCGCGAGGTGAACGCGCCACCGACGATCGTGTTTAACACCTCGAGCGCGAACCAGTCTGGCGTCGTGCGCGCCGGACCCACATGGCCGATGCGGACCACGGACTGCGCTGCCCCCGGTTTGTCGACCAGGTAGACCGTGCGGGCCGCCGCCAGCGGGGGAGCGGGAGGGCTCGGGAACGCAGGGATATCACCGCGCTCCCAGTCCCCGAAGCGCGTGGCCGCGAGCCGACGCGCTTCGGCGAGGGTGACGTCCCCCACGATCAGCAGGCGCGCGCCATTGGGCCGGTAATACGTCCGATAGAATTCCGCCACGTGCTCGCGCGCGAGCCGAGCGGTGGCGCTGTCGGTGCCGTTCAGCGGGTGCCCATACGGATGCTCGCGGCCGAACACGATCGCCGGAAAGACGACGTTCGCCACGGCTACAGGCTCGTCGCGCTGCTGCACCAGCTGCGCCGCGCGGAGCTCCCTTTGCCGGGCGATCTCCGAATCGCCGAACGTGGGCCGCAGCACCACGTCCGCGAGCAGGTCGAGCGCGGCCTCGAGCCGCCGCTTGGGCACGTGGATCGACGCGCTCGCGCCGTCGAAGCTCGCCGTCGTGCTGAGCTGGGCGCCGAGGAACGCCGCTTCGTCCGCGACCTCGAGGGCGCCGCGCGGGCCTGCTCCCTGCTGCAGCATCGTCGCCGTGAAGGTCGCGAGCCCGGGGGCGGCCGAGGGGTCCCGCGCCGCGCCCGCGTCGACGAGCAGCTGCACGTCCACCACCGGCACCTTGTGCATCTCGACGACGGCGACAATCAGGCCGTTCGGCAGCACCGTGGTCTGGACGGCCGGGAGCCTGAGCGCCGGGGGAGGCGCGAGTGCGGGCGGCTTGGTTCGATCGACTTGGGCGGACAGGCGCTCGGGCGGACCGGCGATCAGGAACACCCCTAGCACCGCGAGCAGCAGACTCGCCCGTCCGACTCCGACCGCCAGACCGCCGGTCCGCCGGTCCGCCCTCATTGCTGCACCGCCAGCTCCGGCTTCCCTTGTGGCACCACGCTCAGCACGACGCGGTGGCCCGGCGAGAGGTACATGCGCACGGCGCGCTGTACCGCCGCCGGCGTCACGCGGGCGTACCGATCCAGGTCCTTCTGGAAGTAGTCCGGCGTCCCGACGAAGTAGTTGTAGAAATTCAATTGATCGGCCTTGCCGCCAAACCCGCCGACGCGCTCCATGCGCGACAGGAACTGCGCCTCGAACGTGTTCTGGGCCCGCTGCACCTCGCGCGGCGTCGGGCCCTGGTCGGCGAGCTTGCGCAGCTCTTCGTCGATGACCCGTTGCAGCTCTCCGAGGTCGTGGCCGGGGCGGGCGGTGGCATACGCCACGAATTTCCCGTCGATGCGGCTGCCGTCCTGGTAGGCCACGACGTCGGTCGCGACCTGCAGCTCGTAGACCAGCCGTCGGTAGAGACGTGACGACCGGCCGGCGGCGAGCACGTTGGCCAGGACGTCCAGCGTGGCATCGTCGGCGCTGAACGCCTTCACCGTGTGCCAGGCATCATACACGCGCGGCAGCTGAACGCGGTCCTCCAGCACGGCGCCGACCGCTCGCGTCACCAGCACCGGGGGCGGCGGCGTGCGGGTCACCGCGGGCCCGCGGGCGATATCGCCAAAGTAGCGCTCCGCGAGCGGGCGGGCGTCCCGCGCGGTGATGTCGCCCGCGATCGCGAGCGTCGCGTTGTTCGGCGTATAGTACCTCTGGAAGAACGCGCGGACGTCGTCCAGCGTGGCCGCCTGGAGGTCCGCCATCGAGCCGATCACCGGCCAGTGATACGGATGGCTCGCGGGGTAGAGGCGCTCCAGGATGTTCTCCTCCGCGAGCCCGTAGGGACGGTTCTCGTAGCTCTGCCGCCGCTCGTTCTGTACCACGCCGCGTTGCAGGTCGACCTTGTCCGCGGTCATCTCGGGCAACAGGAACCCCATCCGGTCCGCGTCGAGGTACAGCATGAGGGGGAGCGCGTTCGCGGGCCCGTCCTCGTAATAGTTGGTGCGGTCTTCGGAGGTCGAGGCGTTATTGTCCGCCCCCGCCGCCTCGAGCAACCGGTCGAACTCACCGGTCGGCACGTGCTGAGAGCCCATGAACATGACGTGCTCGAACAGGTGGGCGAACCCGGTCCGCCCCGGCTTCTCGTCCGAGGAGCCGACGTGATACCACATGTTCACCGCCACCACCGGTACCGAGTGATCCTCGTGCACGATGACCTTGAGGCCGTTCGCCAGGGTGAACGTCTGGTAGGGAACACGGAGCGACTGGGCGGACAGGCGGACGGGCGGACGGGCGCACAGGGCTCCCAGCACGACGGCGATGGCGGTCGCAAGGCGGGGCATCATTCACTCCTCGAAGGTGCGGGAGATTTGCCCTGGAAACTCCGTTCCCGCAAGTTGCGTAGGGCGCGCGACCAAGGAGATCCACATGTTGGGCTTGTTGATCGGTGCGGCGGTGCTCGGCGCAGGGTTCGTGGCCACGCGGAACTTCGTGCGGACCCGGCTGCGCTTCGTCGATGCGGTGCGGAGGCCCGCGGCGCCGGTGGTCGCGGGAGTCGCCGCGGCGCTCGCCGCCAGTGTGGTGGCGCTCCCGCTCGGGGCGGTCCTTCCGGTGACGGTCTGGACTGCGGCGGCGTTCGGGGTGGGAGTGGCTGGCGGAGTCGCGAGCGGGCGGCGAACGCCCGAGCTCCCGCCCGGCTCCTAGACGACCTTCAGGCCTGCCTCCGGCGCGGCCGCCTCCGGCCGGCCGGCGACGCTGCGCAACGCCCGCACGGCAGCTTTCGCGAACGTTTTGCCCACGCTCTTCTCCACTTCCTCGAGGGCGGTCCACTTGGGGAACGCCGGCCGTACCGGCGTCGCCATCTGCAGAGTTTCGAACGCGTCCGCCACGGCGAGGATCTTCACGGTCAGCGGCAGCGGCAGCGTTTCGATGTCCCAGTCTTCGCCGACGATTTCGTAGTAATGCCCGTACTCCCCGATGATCTCGGCGGCGCCGCGCATGGCGCGCGCCACGCCTACCGACGAATCCGACACGGAGCGTGAGAGGAGTCGTAGCAGGCGCTGGTCGCGTGTCCCCACTTCGTGCAGCAGCGCCGCCACGCGCAGGTTCTCGAGGTCGGACTCGGTGAGCTTCAGCTCCCGTCCGATCGCCGCCGCGACGTCGGCCACCCGATTCGAGTGCCCCTGCTGATTCCGCTCGGCGGATTCGATGTGATAGGTCAACAACTCCAGCGTCGCGAGGTACGCGTTCTTCACCTCGGCGAGCCGCACCGCTCGCTGCTCCGCGAGGCCACCCACGACGTAGCCGGTGAGGATCAGGAAGCCGGCCCACGGGCCGAGCGCGAGCAGGGCGTCGGGGTAGAAGCCGGGCAGCATGTCGAGGCCCTGGAAGTACTGGTAATAGAAGACGAGCGCGACGACGAACACGCCCGCCATCACGGCGAAGCGGCGGCCGCCGTAGAAGCCGGCGAGAATCATCGGCAAATAGTAAAAGCTCAGGAACGCGAACTTCTGCTCCACGAGGGCGTGGATGGCGGCCATCGCGAGCACCAGCAGCAGCACGAAAATCCGCTCGAAGTGGCGGAAGAAGAAGAGCTTGGCGCGCTCCAGGGGACGCGGTTGGGCCACGAGAGACCTCGAGCTTAGAGCGGTGTCAGGGGGCGCGAAAATCAAACTGGGGAAACCGGCGCGCGGACGCAATAGCCGGGACCGGATTCGTGCCTACGAAACCTCCCCCGGTTTCCCTCTCCCCAGGTCGTGATCCGCCCGAGCCTGCTCGTACCCGATGCACTCGAGCATCGGGAGCGCCGGGTAGCGAGTGAAGCGCGGGTCCGTGTCGGCGCGGCCACAGCGTAAGAACGTCGACCCGCGCCGATTGGTCACGGCTCGCATCCAGCGGCAGCTGCGACAGAGGCCGGCGGCGTCGTGGTCCGTCATCGGTTGTCCGTTGAGGCAATATCGCGCCGGGTCCGGCCCGCGCAACCACGCGTCACCCGCGAACTCTGGCATTCTGACGGGCCGATTCCCCATCTTGGTACTCCATGACAGGTGACGCCACGCCGCCTGCTCCGCCGCCCCCCCCGCCGCCCGCCCCCGAGCTCCCGGCGGGGCTCGTCGCGGAGTACCTCGAGAGCGCGCGCACCCAGCTCGGAATACTCGCGGGGCTCGCCGAGCGGCTCGTCGCCGCAGGTGGCGACCGCCATGCGCTCGATGCTCTGCGACGCGAAACTCACAAGGTGCACGGCTCGGCCGGCTCGTACGGGTTCATGGAAGCGTCACGCCTCGCGGCCGGCATGGAAGCCACCGTGAAAGATTGGGCCGCCCGACCCGACGACCCGGACGTGGAGCGCGGCTCGCTCGCCCGCTGGTTTGTCAAACGGCTAGCGGAGCTACTCGGATTGGCAGTACCGGAGGTGAGCGTCCCGGCCCCCCCGGCCCCCCCGGTCTCTCCGCCCCATTCGCCCGCAGCCGGTTCGGCACTACTGCCGTGGGTCGGCCCGCCACCCCGGCCAGCACCGAGACCCCCTACCCAAGCCCCGCAAGGGCTGCTCTACCCACGCCCCGCGGCGCCGCCCGCGCGAGCTGTCCCCCCCCCCACCTCGCCCCCGCCCCCGCCCCCCGTCCCCAGTCCCGTGTCCCCCGGACCGCGACCAGACGAACTGGCGTGGATCGTTCCACCTCCCGCGCCGGCACCGCCGCCCACGCCGGCCGAGCCCGTCGTCGCGTCCGGCGACGCCGCCCTGGTGCCGGAGGTGATCTACGTGGAGGACGACGCCGCGCTGGCGGAGCTGCTCGAGTACGGGTTGCGCGCGCACGGGTATCGGTTTTTGGCGTATCGTAACGGGCGGGATGCACTGCGCGAGTTGCTCGCGCTCGACGTGCGGGGCACGCGTCCCTTGCTGCTCCTGGACGTCGATCTGCCCGCGTTGGACGGGTACTCGATCCTCGGCGCCCTGGAACGGGAGCGTCCCGGAATCTACCGCGTCGTATTCACCACGGTGCATGGCACCGAG
>QHUD01000186.1 GCA_003221085.1 Gemmatimonadota bacterium | reverse complement strand
GGACGTTGTGATCGACTTCACGCTGCTCGGGCCCAAGCGGCTGCACGACGAAGCGATGCTGGCGCTGGTGCATCAGCCAGGGGTGCGGACCGTGTCCACGGGCGAGTGACGTCCCCCCGGCGGCTCGTCGTCGATCTTGCATCGCCTCGCGCTGCCTGGCGGATCCCGCCCGTTGCCGTGGAGACGATCCGCGCGGCGCTCGGTCCCGGTTGGGAGGTGATTCACGTTTCGGCGCCCGCCAGGTCGGACGGGGACGGCGGCTCGGGGACTCCGGAGGCGGTGGCGGCCGCGCGCGGCGCGGAGATCTATGTGGGGTACGGCGTGCCGTCGGGCGTCGTCGCGGCAGCGCGGGGCACCCTTCGCTGGGTGCACACCGCCACGGCGGGCGTGTGGATGAGCCTGCCGAACCTCGCCGGGACCGGCATCGTACTCACGAACAGCGCCGCGGTGCACGCCGAGCCAATCGCCGATTGGACGATCGCCGCCCTCGCCTACTTCGTCCGCGGCCTGGACCGGATGCGCGCGTTTCAGGCGGCGGGGCACTGGGCGAATGCGGAGCTCACGGCAGCCCCGGTACGGGTGCGCGAGCTTTCGGAGCTGCGCCTTGGCGTGTTCGGCCTGGGCGGCATCGGCGGGGCGATCGCGCGGCGCGGCGTGGCGCTTGGGATGAGCGTGGCCGGCGTGCGGCGGCGGCCGGCGCGCGGCGGGCCGCCGGGGGTGGGGGTCCGTTGGGTGGGGGGGCTCGCCGATCTGCCGCGGCTCGCCGCCGAGAGCGACTGCTTCGTCATTGCAGCGCCGCACACGGACCAGACACGCGGCGCTGTGAGCCGGCAGGTGCTGGAGCGCCTCCCCCCCGAGGCGATCGTCGTGAACGTGTCCCGCGGGGAGCTGTTGGATGAAACCGCTTTGCTCGATCTCCTGGACGCCTCGCGTTTGAGAGGTGCGGCGTTGGATGTCTTCACCGAAGAGCCCTTGCCCGCGGGCCACCCCCTCTGGCGTCACTCACAGGTGCTCGTGAGCCCCCACGTTGCCGCCGTGACGACGCGCTTCTGGGAGCGGGAGACAGGGCTGATCGTTGAGAACATCCGGCGCTATCTTGCAGGGTCCCCGCTCGCCAACACGGTCGACCTGGAGGTCGGGTACTAAGTGACTGAGGAAAAGGCCAAGAGCGCCCGTGCGGGCGCGGCCGCGGGGCAGCCGCGCGGCATCGAGCAGATCATCAAGGCGGCGATCGACCGCGGAGCGTCCGACCTCCACGTGAAGGCCGGAGACGTGTTCCGCGCCCGCATCGACGGCAAGCTGGTGCCCCTGACCAAGCACCGCTTGACGCCGGAGCAGACCAAGTCGATCGCGCAGCACCTGATCGCCAGCGACGAGGACCGCGCCCGCCTCGACCGGCTGCGCGATTACGACTGCTCCTGGGGCATGCCCGGCGTCGGCCGGTTCCGCGTGAACATCCTGCGGCAGCGCTCCTCGTTCATGATCGTGATGCGCGTGATCCCGTTCGACGTCCCGACGTTCGATACCCTCAAGCTGCCGGCGATCATCGCCAGCGGGCGTTGAGCCGGGCGGCGGCAACCGAAGGCGCGGATGCCGTCCTCGTGCGGCCGCCCGGCTACTTTTCCGCGGCCGTCTCTCCTGCGAGCCTCGCGGATTACTACCGTGCGGTGGCGGACGCGAGCCCGGTGCCCGTGCTCGTGTACAACATCCCCAAGTACACCCACCTCCCCATAGCAGCCGGCCTGCTGCGCCAGGACCCGGACGTCATCCTGATCGGCGAGATGCGCGATGCGGAGATTATCGACACCGCGCTGAAAGCGGCCGAAACCGGGCATCTCGTGATCTCGACGCTGCACACGCCCGACGCCGTGACCACGGTGAGCCGCATCGTCTCGATGTTCCCGCCCGAGGATCAGGAGGCCACCCGGGTCCGGTTGAGCGAGGCGCTGCAGGCGGTCGTCTCGCAGCGGCTGCTTCCGCGCGCCGACGGCCACGGGCGGGTCGCGGCGGTGGAGATCCTGCTCTCGACCGGAGAGGTGCGCGAGTTGATCAAGGATGCGGGCCGTACGGCCGAGCTGCACGAGTACATCCAGGAGGCCCGTGACGAGTACGGCATGCAGACCTTCGACCAGCACCTCATCGATCTGGTGGCGGACGAGGTGGTGACGTACGAGGCCGCGCTCGCCGCGACGACGCATCCCGCGGCGTTCGAGAAACAGATGCGCGCCGTGCGCCGGCGCCCGCGCGTCCCCACGCCCGCCGAGGCCGCCCCCGGCCAGTGACGGAGCGGCAGCTCGCGGGGGTGCTGGCCCCCATTACCACGCCGTTCGACAGCGCGACGGGAGAGATCGCCCCCGTTCATCTGCGCCACAACGTGACCCAGCTCGTCGCGGCGGGGCTGGACGGCGTGGTGGTCGCGGGCTCGACCGGGGAGTCGGCCCTGCTCGAACCGGACGAGCAACGCCGCATGGTCGCGTGGGTGCGCGAGGTCCTGCCGGACAAGCGCTGGCTGATGGTGGGGACGGGCGGCGAGTCCACCCGGCAGGCGGTGGCGTTGAGCCGGGCGGCGGCAACCGAAGGCGCGGATGCCGTCCTCGTGCGGCCGCCCGGCTACTTTTCCGCGGCCGTCTCTCCTGCGAGCCTCGCGGATTACTACCGTGCGGTGGCGGACGCGAGCCCGGTGCCCGTGCTCGTGTACAACATCCCCAAGTACACCCACCTCCCCATAGCAGCCGGCCTGCTGCGCCAGCTCGCGGCGCACGCCAACATCGTCGGGGTCAAGGACTCTTCCGGCGACGCGAAGAACCTCGCCGCCTACCGCGACGCGGCGCCCGAGTGGTCGGTATTTGTCGGCTCGGGCTCGCTGCTCTATGCCGCCCTGGAGCTGGGCTGCGACGGGGGCATCCTGGCCGTCGCGTGCTTCGCAGCGGCGCTCTCCGCCCAGCTGTTCGCGGCCTTCCGCGCCGGCGACCGGGCGGGCGCAGGCAAGCTCCAGGAGCGGCTCGCACCGCTCGACCGGGAGGTCGTGGGGAAGCTCGGGCCCGCGGGCGTGAAGGCCGCGATGGACGCCGTGGGCGGAGGGTTGTACGGCGGCCCGGTGCGGCCGCCGCTGGCACCGGTGGCGGCCTCGGACCGGGCGCGGTTGGTGAAGCTCGTCGCCGCGTGACGGACTACCGGGCACTGCTTGCCACCATTGCGGTCCCGCGGCTCACCGGCACAGCGGCGAACCAGCAGATTCGAGAAGTGCTGAAGCGTGAGCTCGGGGCGCGCGGCCTCGTCGTGATGGAGCACCGGTTCACCGCGCGCTCGCTGCTGTACCGCCTTGGGCGGGCACCGCTCGAGGGGGTCAACCTGATCGCCGTCCGCCCCCGGGCTCGCGTTGCGGTGTGGCTCGCCGCGCATTACGACTCGAAGGGCCAGCCGCTCTCGATGGCGACGCGGCTCGTCGCCGCCGGGCTGGCGACGGTGGGCGCGGTCGAGCTCCTTGCCTTGGTGGTGCGCGCGTTGCTCGGTGCGCTCCACGCGGGCGCGCCCGACATCCTCGCTGGAGCTGCCGGTGTTACCGGTATCCTGCTGCTCGCGGCCAACCGGGTGACCGATCGCTCGGCGGGCGCGGTCGACAACGCGGCTGGCGTGGTGGCCGTCCTCGCCACCCTGGATGCCCTGCCGCCGGAGGCCGGAGTCGGCGTGCTCCTGCCCGACGCCGAGGAATACGGCCTGCTCGTGGCGCGGGCCTTCGTGCGGGAGCGGGCCCATTTGCTCGGCGACACCTGCCTCATCAACTTCGACGGCATTGACGATCGCGGCGTCACGATTGCGTTCGTCCATCGCACCGGGTCCACCATCGAGCGGGTGGCCGCGGCGCTGGGCGCGCGGCGCCCGCGCTGGCTGCCGGTCTTGGTGGACGGCCTCGTCCTGGCCGCTGCGGCACGCGAGGGCGTGACGATCATGCGGGGTGATTGGGGGACGGCACGGGTCGTTCATACGCCGCGGGACGCAGCGGAGCGCCTGACGCTCGAGGGCGTGCGCCGGGTGGCTGCGGGCGTCGCGGCCGCTCTGCTCCCAGGCTGAAGCCTGGGCCCGTGATGCACTGCCCTTAAGGGCAGCGACGTGCCGGGCCCACTCTTTAGAGTGGGAATGGATGCGTTGACGCCCGATGCTCATGGGTCTAGCTTCCGTCGGAGGATACTCCAACGCCCCGGTTCCGGGGCGTTTTTGCTGGGGAGCCATGTTCGGACCGAAGACCCACTGCGTCGTGGTCGTCGGCGCCCAATGGGGCGACGAGGGCAAGGGGAAAATCGTCGACGTGCTCGCCGAGCGCGCCGACCTCGTGGTGCGTTACCAGGGCGGCGCCAATGCGGGGCACACCGTGCACACCGCCGCCGGCGAGTTCGTGCTCCACCAGATTCCCTCAGGGATAATCCAGGGAGCGATTTGCGTCGTCGGGAACGGCGTCGTGCTCGATCCGGAGACGCTCTTCACCGAGCTCGATGCCCTGAGTGAGCGCGGCATCCGGACCGAGCACAAGCTGTATGTATCGGATCGTGCGCACCTGACCCTCCCATTCCACAAGCTGCTGGACCGGGCGCGAGAGGCTCGGGAGAAGATCGGCACCAACGGCCGCGGCATCGGGCCCACCTATGAGGACAAGTACGGGAGACGGGGCATCCGGGTGGGCGACCTGCGGAACCTGGGCAGGGCGAAAGACCTGGTGTGCGGACGCGTCCAGGCCGCGAACGAGTTCCTTGGGCTGCTCGGCTCGACCGAGCGCGCCGATCCGGGGGAGCACGTCGGGCTGCTCGAGCGGCTCGCCCCGCGCCTGCTGCCGCTTGCCGTGGATGCCGGACGCGTCGTCTGGGAAGCGCTCGAGCGTGGCGAGTCGGTGTTGCTCGAGGGCGCGCAGGGCGCGCTGCTGGACGTGGACCACGGCACCTATCCGTACGTGACCTCTTCCAACACGACGGCCGGCGGAGCCGCGGTAGGGGCGGGGATCGGCCCCACGGCGATCGATGCCGTACTCGGCGTCGTGAAGGCGTACACGACTCGCGTCGGGAACGGGCCGCTCCCGACCGAGGCCACACCGGCGCTGGCCGAGCGCATTCGCGAGTTGGGTGACGAGTACGGGGCCACGACAGGGCGGCCGCGTCGCTGCGGCTGGTTCGACGCCGTCGTCGTACGCTATGCGGTGCGGGTCAACGGCCTCACCGGCCTCGCGGTCACCAAGCTCGACGTGCTCGACTCGTTTGCGGAGATTCCGGTTTGCGTGGGCTATCGCTGCGCTGGCGAGTCGCTCGACTCCATGCCCGCCGAGGTGGAGCGTCTCGCGCGAGTCGAGCCCTTGTACGAGTCACTCCCCGGGTGGCAGAAGTCGCTCAGCCAAGTGCGCCGGTTGGCCGACTTGCCACCGCCGGCCCGCGCCTACTTGGACCGACTACAGGACCTGGCCCACGCGCCGATCCAGTACGTGAGCGTCGGTACGCATCGCGATCAGATCATCGAAGTGACGTGACAGTGTCTCGTTGATGCTCGATATCGCGGTGATCGGAGCCGGGCCCTGCGGGCTCGCGGTGGGCGTAGCGGCGAAGCGCGCCCGGCTGACGTGCTCATTGTTCGACAAAGGGCCCGTCACCTCCAGTCTCATGCGCTACCCCTTGTACATGACGTTCTTCTCGACGCCCGACAAGCTCGAGATCGGCGTGCCGTTCGTGACTGCGGGCGACAAGCCCACGCGACGCGAAGCCCTGACCTACTATCGGAAGGTGGCGGAGCATTTCGAATTGGATGTGCGCCAGTATCACAGGGTGTCGCGCGTGACGCGGGCAGGGGATGGGTTCGAGCTGGTGGCGCAGCACCCCGGGATGCCCGAGCCGGAGACCGTCCGGAGCCGTCACCTCGTGTTTGCCACCGGCTATTTCGAGTCGCCTAATCCGCTGCGCGTCCCCGGGGAGGATCTCCCGCACGTCTCACACTTCTTCGTGGAGCCGCATCCCTACTGGCAGCAGCGCGTGGTCGTGGTCGGCGGGGGCAACAGCGCGGTGGAGGCGGCGCTCGAGCTGTGCCGGGTCGGCGCACGCGTCACCCTGGTGCACTTCCTGAGCGAGTTCGACCGGGGCGTGAAGCCGTGGATCCTGCCCGACATTACCAACCGTGTGAAGGAAGGCCGGGTGGCGGTTCGCTGGTGCAGCCGCGTCGTCGAAATCAGGCGGTCAGAGGTCGTGGTGCGCCGCGATCCGGACGGGGAACATGAAACGATTGCGGCCGATTTCGTGCTGGCCCTGACCGGCTACACGGCGGACCTCTCGCTCGTGCGCTCGGTCGGGGTGATGGTGGACGACACCAGCGGTGTCCCGCAGCACACACCCGAAACGATGGAGACCAACGTGCCGGGCGTGTACATCGCCGGCGTGCTCGCCTCCGGGTTCGACGCCAACAAGATCTTCATCGAGAACGGGCGCGAGCATGGTGGCCGGATCTGCGACCACATCAAAAGCAAACCCCCCAGAGTTGCCCCTGGGGGGTGATCGCCTGCTCGACATCGTGCGCCCTAGAACCCGATGTGAGCGAGACGAAGCCGTAGGCC
>QHUD01000112.1 GCA_003221085.1 Gemmatimonadota bacterium | reverse complement strand
CCCACCGGACGCCTCGTCCCAACCTTAAGGGAACTGCTCGTTCTGCACACCGCACAGTAGTGGCTTGTGTTCCGCTTTACAAGACTTGTCCGTTCCCGCCCTGTGCCGCAAAGGCGCTCTAGCACCGTGACGCCCGATGCGACATCTTGAGGGCGACCCGACAGTCTCGACACCGATCTCACGATGGATGAAGCCCTGCAAGAGCTACGGCTGGCGTGGGCGCGGTTACGCGTGGAGGCGGACTGCGGACTCCGCCGAGGCACGTGGTACCGCGTCACGGGATTCGCGCCCTCCGAGGTTTTTCTCGACGTGCAGCGCTGCGCGGTCGCCGTACCGCGGCGCCTGCTCGAGCTGGTCCTCGGCCCGCCGACCCGGTGGTCCGTCGTGCCTCGGCCGCGCGATCCCGCGAAACTGCCGCCCGAGCTGGGCGCGCCCTATGGCGTCTGCCCCGGATGTCGCGCCCGCGCCCCCCTCCCGGGGAGCCCCGCAACGCTGGCCTGCCCCCGCTGCCGGGAAGTCTTTGCGGTGGCGTGGGACGAGCGCTATTTGACGGAGGAGTAGGGAGGGCTGCGAGCCGTTACGGCAGCTTGTGCAGCAGCTGATCGATCACCGTTTGCTCGTGCTTGAGGAACCGTTCGTCCCCGTACACGAGTAACGTGGACGGGCCCCACTCGGGATCCGTTGGATGGCCGATGTCCTGGGGGCTGATCCCGAGCTCAATGCCGAGCGCCTGCAGATCACGGAGCACCCGTTCGTAGTGCTCGGCCACCGTCGCGAAGCCGGCTCGTAGCGCCGCCAGCTCCCGGGCCAAGCGCACACGGTCCCTCAGGCAGCGTCGGAACTCCTCGGACGCGTCGTGCGGAACTGCGAATCTGCTCGCGCTGACCATCGTCATCCTGCCCGGCGCCGAGCGCGCCATCCTGCGGGTGCCTACGGACTGAATAATGCGCGCCGGTAGATAACTGCACAAGATGCACAGCGGCGTGATTCCCCTGCCCTGTGTCGCCGCCGCGACACCGCGCAGCCCGCACGGCCGCACCCGCGCGACGTCGTTAGTTGGCCACTGGTGTGTCGCGCAGGCGACGAGCGCCGCCCACCGGCGCGCTCGCGCCCGCACGGCCGCCGGGCCGGGGCACGGCCCCGGTTTTGAATGGTCCCGGCAAAGGATGGGTGCTCAAGGAGTGCCGGTTGGAGCTGGTAGCGAGCGAAATCGTCAAACTGCCCGACGTTGAGACGCGCCACTACGGGGCGGGTGAGCGGCTAGACAGGGATACCACCCAGCAACGGACGCGGCACGTTTATATCCGCGACGGTGCGATCGGGCTTCGGGTGGCCTCCGGACGCTCGGCGTCCGCCCTCGTGGAGGTGTTCGGTCCCGGCCGCTTGCTGTCCCCGCGTCTGTGGGAGACCAAGCCGGGGCTGGAGATGGAGAGCCGGTACGCCACAGCGCTCGTCCCCACCACCACCCTGGAGCTGCCCGCTGACGTGTTCGAGCGGGCGGTTGCCGCGCATCCGCCCCTCGCACTTGCGCTCGCCTCCGGCGACGTCTCCCGGTGCGCGGCGTCGTTGGACCGGCTCGCGATGCTCGCGCAACGCGATCCCCTGCGCCGTGTGGCACACACGGTCCTGCTGTTGCTCGAACGGTTCTCCGGTGACAACGGCTCGGCGCCGAGCGCGCAGCTCCTAGTCGGTCAAGAGCTCATCGCCGGCTTTGCGAGCCTGAGCCGCCAGACCACCAACCGGCAGTTGCGCCGGCTGGCGCGGGCGGGTGTGGCCGCGGTGAAGCGGCGCGCCGTGGACGTGCGCGACCTCGGCGCGCTGCGCGGCGTCGCCGGGGGCCGGCGCTCGCTCGGTCGCTGAATCTTCCCCAGAGGCATCTTGACGAGGCATGTGACGCGCGTCACATTACCCTGCGCAGCATGTGCAGTTAAAGACGTGCGGCAGAGGAGTAACAGTGGCAGCAGTACCTCTCGAGACCTCGTCAGCGGAGCGGTGGGCGCGACTGCGTGAGGACGTGCAGCGGTGCCAGCTACGCCGGGGGGCGTGGTATCCCGTCCTCAGCCTCGCGACGGATGAAGCCGTCCTCGAAGTGCGCCGGAAGACCGCGATCGTCCCGCTCGCCTATCTCGAAGTCGTCCGCAGCCGCCCCAAGGCCAGCGGCTGCGGTGCCCAGGGTGCCACGGATTGTTCGCCGTCGAGGTGAACCACAACCAGGTCGCTCGCGCCTAACTCTGGGCGCGTGCCGTTTTCACAATCGCCCACCCTAGCCCCGCGATCCCCCGAATCACCGACTCGAGACGCGCGAAGTCCACTGGCTTGGTGAGGAAGCCGTCGGCGGCGAGCGCCGCCAGCCGCTCGTGCTCGGAATCGGATGCGGTGAGAACCACCACCGGAAGGCTCTGCCACTCTTCGCGGATCCGCATCAGGACGTCACGGCCGTCGAGGTTGGGGAGCTTCAAGTCCAGCAGGACGAGGTCGGGCCGGGGCACGCTGCGGTGCGGTCCCTCGCGTCGCAGGAACGCGAGCGCCTCCACACCGTCTCCCACGATCCAAACGCGGTTCTGCAATTTGGCGCGCTGCAGGGCGCGCCGGGTGAGCTCGACGTCGCTCGGGTCGTCTTCGACGAGGAGGATGTTGATCGGGGTCGGGCCGCGGACCATGACGCGGATCTTAAGCGTGTGGCCCGGTCGAGCTCAAGGGCTCAACTGGTCCTGAGGTAGCGTTCGTCCCACGCGACCGCGAACGACTGCTCGCAGCGCGTGCAGCGCTTCTCGCCGGACGGGCGGCCCACCGGCGCGCGTGCCGCGCAGTTGGGGCACACGACGTAGAAGTACCCCCAACTCTCCGGCAGCTTCTCCGCCGCGGCGGGGCGCGGCACAATGGTCCACCGGTTCGGCCGCGTCTCGGTGATCTCGAGTGCGTCCTTGGGAATCCGCACCGCCGTGTTGTCCACCTCGAGGACCGCCTCATCCGGGCCGAGGCTCCGCACGACGTACCACGCACCGCGGCGCAGCGCGCACGGGATATCCTCGCGCAGGCGGGCCCAGCGCTGAGCGGCAGCGGGGGGCGTGGGCACTCACCTCACCCGTGACGGAGCAGCCACCACGCCCCCAGAGCACCCACGGCGATCCAGAACGGAATGCGCCACATCCCGCCGCCTGGCGCTTCGTCCTGATCGATCGACGGCGGTCGCATCGTTCGAGCCGCGGACACCGCCGGCGGCCTCACCCCCGTTCCACCGGGCGCGAGCTGCGCCATCGCCTGCTCGTAGGTTCGCCGGACGTCGGGCGGCATCGCGTCGAGGCTGTCGTATTTTTTCCCGTTGACGACGACCTCACGGACCGTCGTCTGGATGCGGGTTTCTCCGCCCCGCTGCAGCAGGGACAGGATGTCCGCGTCGCCGGCTTTCCTCAGGGTCTCGAGCGCCACCTCATACTCCTTGCGGACATCGGGCGGCATCACGTCGACGCTGTCGTATTCCTTGCCGTTGAAGACGATCTTCAGGCTCACACGGCCCAAGGTATGACGCGGCGGACGTCCCAGGCAAGAGGGCGAGCGCTGGCGCCGGTTCGCCGGGCCGGTAAGTTTTCGCCTCCCCCGTGAGCCTGAGGTCCGGTGATGCGTTTCGCCTGCTTCGTCACTACCGTCGTCCTGCTCGTCGCTCCCCCCGCCGCGGCGGCCCAGGAGACGGCGACCGAGAAAAGCGCCGCTGCCGACGTCATCCGCCGGATGGACGAGCTCGAGCGCTCGCTCGCCCTGCGGCCGCTCGTCGCGCGGCTCACGGTGGCACGCGACGCGCGGCGCGATGCCGTGATCGCCCGTGCCAAGGAGCTGATGGACCGGGAGCTGCTGGCGATGGCCGACGACATCACGCGTCATCCGGAGACCGGCTGGAAGGAGGAGCGCTCGGTGAAGATCCTCACCGACTATCTCACCGCCCACGGGTTCGACGTGGAGCCGGGCGTGGCGGGTCTCAAGACGGCCTTCGTGGCGCGGTACCGGAAGGGCACCCCCGGCCCGAACCTCGGCGTCATCGTCGAGTACGACGCGCTGCGGGGCACCAGCCGCGACTTCCACGGCGACCAGCACAGCGCCCAGGGACCCGTGGGGCTCGCCGCGGCGGTCGCCGTCGGGGAATTCCTCACGAGCTCCAAGACTCCCGGAACGGTGACGGTGTATGGGACGCCGGCGGAAGAGCTCGCGTCGCCCGCCGCCAAGACGCTCATGCAGAACGCCGGCGTCTTCAAGGGCGCGGACGTGCTCATCCGCTCCCATTCGTCCACCGCGACGCAGGCGCCCGGTCCCGGTTTCGGCAGCTGCTGCATGAACATCAACGTCGTGCACTACGTGTTCTCGGGGGCGCCGGCGCATCAGCACCAGGCGTGGGACGGGCGGGACGCCCTGATGGGCGTGATCGAGCTGTTCAATCACATCGACGGCCTGCGCAAGACGGTGCGGCCGGAGACCAAGATCCAGGGGATCATCACCGAGGGGGGCAAGGCACCGAACGTCGTCCCGGACCGCGCCGCCGCGGAATTCTGGATCCGCTATCCCGACCCGGTCTACTTGGCACAGGTGACGGACCGCGTGAACGACGCCGCGCGGGGCGCCGCGCTCGCCACCGGCACGAAGGTCCGCATCGACCTCGACTCGTCCTCGCGCAACGGCATCTCGGTGGCGGCGCTGAACGATGTCGCCTTCGTGTACATGAAGCGATTCGGCGCGACCAAGGTGGACGACGAGTCTGGACGGCCGTTGCCCTACGAGGAGACGGGGAGCGTCGCGACCCAGATCCCAGGCGTGGGGGTCACCGCCCACAGCTCGAATGGCGGCTACCACACCTTCGAGATGGAAGCGGACGCGCTCGGCGAGGTTGGCCATCGCGGTTTCCTCATCGATGCGCAGACCATGACCGCGGTGCTGTACCATTTCGCCACCGACGCGCCGTATCGGGCAGCCGTGAAGCGCGAATTCGACGGTCTGAAAGGCCTGTACGGCGAGTATCTCGCGGCCCTGCGGACCGCGTATCCGCTGCCGACAGTCCCCGAGCCGACGGGGAATTGACCCATGCGCCCAACCCTGCTGCTGGCCCTCGTCGCCACCTGCGGCCTGACCCCGCTCGCCGCGCAGCAACGCGCCATCTCGGACAGCGACCTGTTCGCGTTCCGCTGGGTGGCGAGCCCCCAGATCTCGCCCGACGGGCGCTACGCGGCCTACGTGCTCGTGACCGTGAACGCGAAGCACGACGGCTACGAGACGAGCCTGTAGATCGTGGGCACCGACGGCGCGGCGACACCCCGGCGGCTCACCGCGGGCCCGCACGACGCCGCGCCGCGCTGGTCGCCCGACGGCACGACGCTCGCGTTCCTGCGTTCCAAGGACGGCCGGCCGCAGCTCCATCTCCTGCCGTTGTCGGGCGGCGAGGCGCAGCAGCTGACCGACGTCCCCAAAGGCGCCTCACCGGCGGCGTGGTCGCCCGACGGCAAGACCATCGCCTTCACGAGCACCACCACCGTGGAGGATCTGGCCAAGAAGGATAGGGACAAGGGCGACGAGCCGAAGAGCGACGTTCGCATCGTCACGCAGGCGGAGTTCCGGACCGACGACGAAGGATATGTGGATCCGGCGGAGCACACTCACATCTGGACGGTGCCGGCCGGCATGCCCGGTGACGAGCCCGCGAAGGCGCGCCAGGTGACGTCGGGCCCGTTCGATGAGAACGCGCCGCAGAGGAGTCGCGACGGCGCGCGGATCTACTTCGTCTCGGACCGCATGGTCGAGTCGTACTATTACCCGCCCGACAACAACGTCTACGCGGTCCCGGCCGGGGGCGGTGCGCTCGACACCATCGTCGACATCAACGGTCCCGTGTTCGCGCCCTCGCTCGCACCCGACGGGAAGGCGGTCGCCTTCCGCGGCTGGGTCAATCCCCGAGCGAGCCGCTCGTACAATCAGGCCGACCTGTTCGTGTGGCGGGATGGACGGGCCAAGAACCTCACCGCGGATTACGACTTCGACATGGGGACCGACGTCATTGGCGACCAAGCGCCGCCGCGCGGGGGCGGAGGCGCGCCCACCACCTGGACGCCGGACGGGACCACCGGAGATCACGCCGTCCTCGGCTACACCGCCACGCCCGACGGCCGCCGCCTCGCCTTGACGATCGGCGACCCGACCCACCTCCCCGACGTGTACGCGCTCGACGCGCAGACCAAGCACCTCAGCCAGCTCACCCATGTCAATGACTCGCTCTTCGCGAAGCGCCAGCTCGTCACGCCCGAGGACTTCTGGTACACGAGCTTCGACGGCAAGAAGATCGAGACGTGGATCCTGAAGCCGGTGGGCTTCACGCCCGGCCAGAGGTATCCGCTGATCCTGGACATTCATGGCGGGCCGCACACCGCCTACGGCTACATCTTCTTCCACGAGATGCAGTGGATGGCCGCCAAGGGCTACGTGGTGGTCTATCCCAACCCGCGGGGGAGCACCACGTACGGGCAGGAGTTCGGCAACATCATCCAGTACAAGTATCCCGGGGACGATTACAAGGACCTGATGATCGCGGTGGATTCCGTGATCCGTCGCGGGTACGTGGATTCGACCAAGCTGGGCGTGACGGGCGGATCGGGAGGGGGGCTGCTCACCGACTGGACCGTGAGCCACACGCACCGCTTCGCCGCCGCCGTATCGCAGCGCGACGTGGCCGACTGGCTGGGCTTCTGGTACACGGCCGACTTCACGCTCTTCCAGCCGTCGTGGTTTCGCTCCACGCCGTTCCGCGATCCCCAGGAATTTCTCACGCGCTCACCGGTGCGCTACGCGGACTCGATCACCACGCCCCTGATGTTCATCCTGGGCGACGCGGACTTTCGGACGCCACCCACTCAGGGCGGTGAGGCGATGTTCCGCGCGCTCAAGTACCTCCACAAGACCACCGTGCAGGTGCGCTTCCCCGGCGAGTCGCACGAGCTGTCGCGCTCCGGCAAGCCCGTGCACCGGGTCGAGCGGCTGCAGCACATCCTCAACTGGTTCGACAAGTACCTGCAGGGAAAACCGACCACGCTGTACGACGTGAGATGACCGCGCCGCGGCACCGTGGATCACGCGTCAGTCGGCGCCCCATCACACCGGGGCGCCGACCGACTGTTCCGTGTTAGGAGGGGTTCGGGTAGAACCGCACCTGCAGCAGCTTCAGCCCATTGTTGTCGTACTGCCAGAGGAAGTCCTGCAGACACGCGTCGAACAAGCTCACGGTCGGCGCGCCGCACGCTAGCTGGGCCGGGCTCCCCAGTACGAGGGAAATGGTCGTAAGCGCGGTGGTCACGTTGCGGAAACTGCTCTTGCCCGTCCCGCGCACGAAGACTTCGTTGTCGGTCGAGCACAGGATCGACGACACGCCCGTAGTGGGATCGACGAACGTCGCGCAGGTGGCGATTTTCGACTGCCCACCCGGCGTGCCGAGCGCGCGTGCCCAGACGGTGTAGGTGCCTGGGACGGGGAGGGCGAAGGAGGCTTCGCCGTCCGTCCCGTTCTTGTCGAGCACCTCGAACACGCCGTCGGCCGCCTGACTGAGGAGAATCTTCGTCGTCACGGCGACGCCGCTCTTCGTCCCGAGGTCCACGAAGATGACGTTGCCGCTCCCATTGCCATTCATGTTGGGATTCTTGTCGTGCGAAACGCCGATGATGTTGAGATTGTAATGCGGGCCGCTGGGCGCGCCATTGCCCGTCTGCGCGGCGGCCACGGCCGTCGCGGTCAGCGCGGCCGCCATGGTGGCGGCCAAGTGAAATGTGAAACGCATGACTCCTCCCTGGAATCGGTATACCTGCGAACGGCTGCACGATGGGCGCTAGAGACCGCATGAAACACCAAGCCCCGTCGGCCACCTCGCGGGCGCAACGGGGCTTGTTCGGACCGTGTTGTATCACGGCTCCCAACCATTATGGACCCACTGTCACTGCGCACGGCGTGAGGTGCCTCACGACGGTGGTGGCCGTCTGTCGACGGCGGTTCGTGTCCCTCGACCGACACCACGGGTCACTAGGCACGCACGGCGAAGGCTCGTACTTTAGGCAACCTTGACCGCCTCCTGGCACACATTGCTCGACGTCGCCCTGCGGACGTCGGTCGTCTACCTCGCGCTGCTGGTGGGGCTGCGTCTCACGGGCACCCGTCAGCTCGGCCAGATGTCCACGTTCGACCTGGTGCTGCTCCTCATCATCGCGAATGCCGTGCAGAACGCGATGGTGGGGCCCGACACGAGCCTCGCGGGCGGACTGGTCGCGGCTGGCGTGTTGATCGGCTGGCACCGTGTCATCCAGTGGTGGCGGGTGCGGAGCCGGGGGCTCGCGAAGCTGCTCGCCGGCGAGGGCATCATGCTGATTCACAGCGGCAAGATCCTCACGGAGCATCTCGGGCGCGCCGGCATCACGCGCGACGAACTGCGTCAAGCGCTGCGCGAGCACGGCGTCACCGACGTCGCCGACGTGATGCTGGCCGTGCTCGAGCCCGACGGGGCGATCAGCGTCGTGCGCTACGACGATATCAAGACGGGCGAGCGGCCGCATCACCGGATCAAGAGCTTGCGACGGAATCCGTGACCGGGCGAGAACCACGCACCACTCACCACGCATTAGTTAGATTTACGCGCACATGAATGCCATTCAGGTCCGTAAGACAGCGGAAGAGCCGGGAGCTACGTCACTGGCCGTCACCGTACCTGTGGAGCAGGTTCAGGAGGCCGAAGCACGCGCCACGTCCGCCTACCAGCGGCGCGCGCGCCTCCCGGGGTTCCGCAAGGGCAAGGCGCCGGCCGCGCTCGTGAAGAAGCAGTTCGCCGAGGACATTCGGCAGCAGACGCTCGAGGACCTGATTCGCGAAAGCTGGAAGGCGGCGCTCGCGCAGGAAGCGCTGAAGCCGGTCGCCGACCCGCACATTCACAACCTCAAGTGGGACGCCGCGACCGGGGGCCCCGTCACCTTCGAGTTCCACGTGGAGGTGAAGCCCGAGCTCGCGCTCGAGCGGATCGGCAAGTTTCATCTGAAGCGCACCCTGCCGAAGGTCACCGAAGACCAGGTGCTGGCGCAGCTCAACGAGCTGCGAGAGCAGAAGGCGCCGTGGACGCCCGTCACGTGGGACAAGCCCAAGCCGAAAGACCTGGTGCAGGTGACCATCGCGACTCGCGAAGGCGACCAGGTCAAAGACCCGCAACCCTATCAGCTGGTGCTGGGCGAGGGGCGCGCGATCCCGGAGGTCGAGGAGCGGATCATGGGGATGCTACCCGGGGAGACGGTCGACGCCACCGTGCGTTTCCCGAACGACTTCCCCGAGGAGGCGAAGCGGGGCCAGCCGCGCGACGTGCGCATCACGCTCCACGAGATCAAGCGGCAGCAGCTGCCCGAGCTGGACGACGCATTCGCCCGCGAGGTGGGGGACTTCGAGTCGCTCGAGGCGCTCCGTAAGGTCGTGCGGGCGGACCTCGAGCGGGAGGCCGAGCGCGAGGCGGACGCCCAGGTGCGCCGGGACCTGATCGAGCAGATCGTGCAGGCCAACCGTGTCGTCGCGCCGCGCCCCTTGGTCGAGCGCGCGCTGGCCGTGTATGCCCAGGCCTACGGGATCCCCGAGGACCGCTTTCCGGACTTCGCGCAGGAATTCCGGCCGGTGGCCGAGGCGCAGGTCCGGCGCGACCTCGTCCTGGACTGGCTCGTGGAGCGCCACAACCTGCGCGCGACCGAGGGGGAGCTCGAGCAGAGACTCCAGGAGCTCGCGGCCCGGCGCGGGACGCCGGTCGCGGAGCTGCGCGCCGCGCTCGAGAAGGCCAAGCGGCTGCGCGACCTGGAGCGCGGCCTTACCGAGGAGAAGGTGTTTACGTTTCTTCTGTCGCAATCCACCGTGGAGCCCGCGTGACAAGGAATCAGATTTACCCGCCCTACATCATCGAGCGCTCCAGCCGGGGCGAGCGCACCTATGACATCTTCAGCCGGCTGCTCATGGACCGCATCGTGTTCCTGGGCACCCAGATCAACGACGAAGTCTCGAACATCATCATCGCGCAGCTCCTGTTCCTCGACGCGGACAACCCGGAGCGGGACATCTATCTGTACATCAACTCACCCGGCGGACTCGTCTCCTCGGGGATGGCGATCTACGACACGATGCAATTCCTGCGCGCGCCGGTGAACACGATCTGCATGGGGATGGCGGCCTCGATGGGGTCGTTCCTACTCGCCGCCGGCCGCAAGGGGAAGCGTTCGGCCCTGCCCCACGCGCGCATCATGATGCACCAGCCGTCGGGGGGGACACAGGGCACGGCTGCCGACATCGAGATCCAGGCGCGGGAGATCCTCTACCTGCGCGGCAAGCTCAACGAGCTGTACGCCAAACACACGGGCAAGCCCGTGGAGCACATCGAAAAGGACATGGACCGCGACCGGTTCATGTCGGCCGAAGAGGCCAAGGAATACGGGCTAATTGACCACGTGATAGCGAACTTCCAGGAGATCGACGATGGGAAGAAGAAGTGACGGCTTGCGCCGGTCACCCGACCTTCCCATACTAAAGCCAGATGTCTCACGATAAGCACCTCCGCTGCTCCTTCTGCGGCAAGTCGAAGGACTCGGTTCGGAAGTTCATTTCCGGCCCGTCGGTCTACATTTGCAATGAGTGCATCGCCCTCTGCAACGAGATCCTGGCGGAGGACGAGGAGCGCGAGGTCTCCGAGGCGATCACCCAGGTTCCCACGCCGGCCGAGATCAAGGACGTGCTGGACCAGTACGTGATCGGCCAGGAGAAGGCGAAGAAGACGCTCGCCGTCGCGGTCTACAACCACTACAAGCGCATCAACTCGCACCAGGGCCGCGAAGCCGAGGTTGAGCTCGACAAGTCGAACATCCTGCTCATCGGCCCGACGGGCGTGGGCAAGACGCTGCTCGCGCAGACGCTGGCCCGCATCCTCGACGTCCCGTTCACCATCGCGGACGCGACCACCCTCACCGAAGCCGGTTACGTGGGTGAGGACGTGGAGAACATCCTGGTGCGGCTGCTCCAGTCCGCGGACTTCAACGTCTCCGAGGCGGAGCGCGGCATCGTGTACATCGACGAGATCGACAAGATCGCCCGCAAGTCGGAGAACCCGAGCATCACGCGCGACGTGTCGGGCGAAGGCGTGCAGCAGGCGCTCCTGAAGATCCTCGAGGGGACGGTGGCGAGCGTGCCACCCCAGGGCGGCCGCAAGCACCCGCAGCAGGAGTACATCCAGGTCAACACCAAGGACATCCTGTTCATCTGCGGCGGGGCGTTCGACGGGCTCGAGAAGATCATCGAGTCGCGGACCGGGCGCCGACAGATCGGCTTCACCAAAGAGGAGCTCGCGAAGGGCGAGCCCGAGAAGCTCAAGAAGAATCCCTTCTTCGACGTGGAGCCCGACGATCTGCTCCGCTACGGCCTCATCCCCGAGCTGGTGGGCCGGCTCCCGGTGGCGGTGCCGCTCGACTCGCTGGACGAGGAAGCGCTGATCCGCATCCTCATCGAGCCCAAGAACGCGCTGTCCAAGCAGTACCAGAAGCTGTTCGAGCTCGAGGACGTGCGGCTCACCATCGAGAAAGACGCGCTCAAGGCGATCGCCCAGAAGGCAATCAAGCGGGGCACCGGCGCCCGCGGCCTCCGCGCCATCCTCGAAGAGATGATGACCGACATCATGTTCGACCTGCCGAGCCGCGACGACGTGCGCGAGGTCGCCATCACGGCCGAGTGCGTGTCCGAAGGCCGGCAGCCCCTGCTCGTGACGGAGCGCGTGCGCCAGAAGAAAGAAGCCTGACCGCCTCCGCTCCCGAACCCCGTTTCATCGGCTCGTTCCCCAGGGCCGACGTCCCACTCGCTCCTGGCCTCCCCGAAATCGCCCTGATCGGCCGCTCCAACGTCGGAAAATCCAGCCTCTTGAACGCCCTGGCCGGACGACGAATCGCGAAGGTGTCTGGGACGCCGGGGAAGACGCGGATGATGAACGCGTTTCTGATGCCCATGGGGGGACCCGTAGGGGCGCCGCATGCTGCGCCCCTACACCACGCGTGGTACTATCTGCTCGACCTTCCGGGATACGGCTACGCCCGAGCTTCCCAGACCGACCGGCGGGCGTTCCGGCTGCTCATCACCCACGCCGTCGACCGCCCCCGCCTTATCGGCGTCCTCTGGCTGCTCGACATCCGCCGCGACCCCTCCGAAGACGACCGCGCGATGCAGGAGATCTTCGCCGAGCGCGAGACTCCGGTGCTGGCGGCGCTCACGAAGAGCGACGTGGTGGCGCGGGCCGCACGGGCGCGCCGCGCAGCCGAGCTGCGAGGCGCCCTCGAGCTCGAGGACGATCAGATGATCGTCACGAGCGCGCGGGAGAAGGAGGGGATTGCCGACCTACGAGAAGCCATTGCAGGTCTGATCCGAAGGCCTCCCAGAGACCCCGGGCTCGCGCCCGGGGTCAGTTTGCCCCAGGGTCCCTACTGACCCCGGGCGCAACCCCGAGGATCACGAGAGCTCAGACCGCGTACGCCTGCAGCACGCCCACCGGTGCCCGGCCCGTTACCAGCATGGCCGTCGACAGCGCGTCCGCCGCCACCGCCGTCCGCGTGACCACGGAGGCCTGCCGCAGCGCCCGGGCCGGCCACCCTGATGCGGGGTCCATGACGTGACCCGCGACGAGCGATCCATAGCGCACCACCGACTCGGTGTTCGTCGAGGTCGCAAGGGCGGCGTCGCGCAGCCGGGTCGCCGTCACGGGGCGGCCGTTTCTCTCTCGATCGGGGTCGGCGATCTCGACCAGCCAGCCCGGCTCTCCCGGGGGCGCACCCAGGGCGCCCATATCGCCACTCACATCGATGAACGCACGTCGCAGCCCGCGCGCGTGGAGCACGCCCAGCGCCCGGTCGATCCCGTAGCCGACGCCGATCCCACCGAAGTCGAGCTGCGTGTGGGCATTCGGGCATCGGGCCACGTCGCCATCGAGCTCCACCACCGCGGCCCGAACGGCCTCGCGGGCCTCGGCGAGCTCCGGGGCCGTCGGTGCGGTCGCCCGGGGCTCGTGAAATCCCCAGACCCGCATCAGGGGCTCGACCGCCACATCAAACGCGCCCCCGGTAGCGCGCTTGAAGGCGCCGGCCTGAGCCAGGATGAGCCGGAGGTCCTCGTCCACCCGCATCGGTTTCCGGCCGGCGCGGCGGTTCAGCTCGCACAGGTCGCTCGCCGCGTCGAACAGCGTCAGCCTGCTCTCCACCCGTCGCAGCTCGGCCAGCGCCGCCGCGCAGGCGTCGAGCCCTTCCAGCTCCGAGCCCGCGAACACCATCACGTGGACCGGCTGCCCCATGACCCAGGACCAACGCTCGACGAAGACGTCGTCCGCGCGCCACCGCGGCAGGCGGGGGACGAAGATGCCCGCAACCCCGACGCCGAAGGCACCCAAGAAGTAGCGGCGGGACATGGTAGGGGCGCAGCATGCTGCGCCCCTACGATCACGCAGACCCACGGTGCCCCTCCCGTTCCACTTGCCGCAGCTCCCGCAAGATGAGGTACGACTGCACGTAGAACGTCACCGCGAGCACCGCGCTCGAGGCCTCGAGCAGCCAGCTGAAGGACGGATCGACGTACCGCATGAGCCACATCGCGGAAAACGACACCAGCAACGCCACGAACGGCTCGGCGATGAGCCAGCGTTTCCAGCCTTCGGACGGCCGCTCGCACAGCGCCAACCCCAGCCCCGTAAGCAGAAAGATCACCACCATCGAAAGGAGATGCGTGTGGGTGATCGTCAGCATCTCCGCGAACGACTTGGGGAACTGCATCGCTCCCTCGCTCGTCAGGGGGTCGGCGCCGCGGTAGCGCGCCGCCACTCCCGGGGGGACGAGCCGCGTCGTGTGCCACACGAATATGAGCGAGGTGGTGTAGCCCACCACCTGGACGATCGTCACCCAGCGCGCGAGCGTGCGGAGCGGCGCGGGCACGCTGCGCCACGTGACGGTCATCGGATCGCTTCGCTCTGATGCCACGCGGTGAGGTCCGCGAGCATCTGCCGCACGGCGAGCGTGACCGCGTGCACGCTGATCGTGGCGCCCGAGATGCTGCGAATCTCTTTCCCCACGCGCAGCGAATCGCTCGCGCGCTTACCCCGGAACTGCCGCCGCCACGGCTCGTACGCCACCTCGCCGCCGTACGGCTCGCGGTACACGAGGATGTCGACGTCCTTCAAGCGGTCCATCGCATCGACGGCCACCAGGAAGGTGATCGGTTGATCCTTGCCCAGCACGTTGCCGACGGCGGCGAAGCCGATGAGCGAGTCTGCGCGCGACACGCGCAGCACGCGGGTCGTGTCCACCCGCAGCGTGTCGACCCGGGCGCCGGCCCCGAACACCCGGGCGATCGAGGCAGCGAGCTTCGCGGGCGGGGCGGCGGGCGATTGCGCCGCGAGCAGGAGAAGCGCGAGCGCGATGCTCACGTCAGAACTGGTAGCCGACGCCGAGGCTCAGCACCTCGAGCTCGCCCGCGCCCGCCGCGTTGCGGAGCAGCTGATAGTCGCCCTTGAACGCGGTGTTCCAGGTGGGTTTGTAGGTGACGCCGAAGGTCGTGATGCGGCGGGCCAGCGACCGGTCCCGCGTCACGCCGGCGGGAACGCTCGCCTGGGTATCGTAGCGCTCGTGGCGGAGGAAGGCGTTGAGCTTCTGGGAGGACGCCGGCGCGACGAGGCGCAGCAGATTGTAGGCCCCTTCGATATAGCCCCCGGCGATGCGGCTGCCGACGGACTGCCCGTACGCGGCGTTGATCGCCCGGGCGTCACTCACGCTGATGTTTGCAACCACGGCCCGCGCCGTGAACGGCCCGCTCTCGTAGCGCGCATCCGCGGAAAGGAGTGCCACCGGAGCCCCGAAACTCCCGGTCCCGACGGCGGCGTTCGTGTCGGCTGTACCTCCGTACCAGAATGACCCGCCGATCTTCACGCCCGGGCGTGCCCATTCGAGCCGGCCGGTGAGGGACGGGTTCGCGAAGCTCGCCTGGCGGCCCTCTTGGCGTCCTTCCCGGATCCCCTCGCCGGCCGAAAAGCCCTGGGCGCGGAGCCCGTTCACGAGGTACACGCGATAGGCGAGCCCGCTGCCTCCTGGAATCGTGCCGACCGCGCCGATGCCGATGTCGCGCCAGGTGGTGGGAATCACGTCGTGATCGAAGCCGGGGCGGTCCACGCCGTTGAAAGTCGGCGGCTCGTGCGTTTCGTTGATGATCCCAACCGGGGCCAGCACGAGCCCCGTGCGCAGCGTGATCCAGTCCCCGAGGCGGTAATCGAGGTAGGCCTGCTCGACCGCGACCTCCCCGCCCGCCTGCCCCCCCTCGACCTTCGCGTCCTCCACTTCGAGCTCAGAGCGGAACGCCAAGCCATCATCGAAGCTGTGCGCGAGGTAGACGACGAAACGGGCGAGGTTGACGACGGGGGGACTCTTGGGGCCTGTCGGGTTGGTGTAATGCACCTCGCCATAGCCACCGACCGTGGTGCGCTCCTGCGCGGCGAGGAGCTGGAGGGGGCAGGGCGCTATGAGGACCAGGAAGCCCAGCCCGAGCAGCGTCCGCATTAGAACTCCGGAGGAAAACTAGTTGAGAATGGGTATCAAACAGCGATAGCCGAATTTAAAAGTCGGGATTCCGAGGGTCAAGCAGCCATTATTCTTGTGCCAACCATGTCGCTGATTCTCGTCGCCCTCGTCCTGCTCCTCGTGGGCGGGTCCGGCTGGGGAGCGCTGCATCTCAAGCGGCGCCTCGAGCGGAGCGAGCGCGACCGGCGGCGGGCGGCGGACGAACTGAACCGCCGCCTGTCGGAGTTGTTTTCGCTCCAGGAGCTCTCCTACATCCTCGCGGGCTCCTTGCAGCTTGACCGCATCGTGGAGCAGGTGGTGCGCTATGCGATGCGGTTTCTCGACGCGCAGGGAGCGCTGGTCGCGCTCGCGGCAGAGGGGGAAGGCGGGGGCGGGGCCGGGGGGGAGCGTCCGCTTCACGTGACGGCGGCCGAGGGCACGCTGGCCGGACTCGCTGGTCGTGAGGTGGCTCCCTCCGATCCCGGCCTCGTCGCCCGCTCGCTGGGCCGCGAGCGGCTCGAGCTGGTTCGCAGCTCGAGCGGCGAGCCGACGCGGCTGCTGGAGGACGTGGCGGTGGACTCCGCCGCCGCGGTGTCGCTGCGCGCGCACGGCGTGGTCGTGGGCACGCTCGTCATCGCGAACCCTCGGGACCGCGCGTTCGCCCCGGAGGACATGCGGCTGCTCTCCACGGTAGCCACGCACGCCGCGATCGTGATCGCCAACGCCCGGTTCTTCCAGATGGTGCAGCACGCCAAGGAGCAATGGGAGACGGCGTTCGATGCGCTGTCGGAAGGGATCGCCGTGGTGGACGACCACGGATCCATCCTCCGGGCCAATCGTGCTCTCGCCGCCATGCTGGGCGCGCCGCTCCGGGCGGTGATCGGGTGCGACCTGGGCGAAGCCCTGCTCGGTCCTTCCCCCGCCCTGCAGGAGCTGCTCGTCGCGGCGCGGGAGGGCGGTCGGGTACAACCGGTGGTGCTCCGCTCGGCGCCGCTCGGCCGGACCATCCGCGTCAACGCCGCCCGCATCCCCGCCCCCGCCCCCGCCCCCACCGCCGCGCAGGACCAGAACATCGTGGTGCTGGTCGAGGACGTGACGGATCAGCAGGCGCTCGAGGCGCAGCTGATCCAGAGCGAAAAGCTCGCCGCGGTGGGGCAGCTCGTCTCGGGCGTCGCGCACGAGCTCAACAATCCCCTCACATCGATCGCCGGGCTGTCCGAGTTCCTGCTCGAGCAGCACGACCTGGGAGCGAAGGACCGCGGGCACCTGCGCGTGATTCACGAGCAGGCGGATCGCGCGGGACGGATCGTGCGCAACCTGCTAACGTTCGCCCGCAAGGGACCCGGCGAGCAGGCCGCGGTGGATCTGAACGACGTGATCCAGCGCACCCTGCTCCTCATGAGCTACGACCTCAAGCTCAAGGACATCACGATCGAGAAGAACCTGGCGCCCCTCCCGCCGGTGCTGGGGGATCGCCATGCGCTACAGCAGGTGGTGATCAACCTGCTCAACAACGCCGCGCAGGCCGTCGCCGAGAATCCGCCGGAGCGACCGCGCGTCATCCTGCTCGGCACCTGGGTGGACGACCGCGTGCGCATGCGGGTCACGGACTCGGGCGCGGGGATCCCGGACGCCGTGCTGCCGCACCTCTTCACGCCGTTCTTCACCACCAAGGAGCCGGGCCAGGGCACGGGGCTCGGGCTCTCGATCACCTACTCCATCGTGGAAGCGCACGGCGGGCGGATCACGGTCGAGCGGCCCACCGAAGGCGGCGCCGCGTTCATAGTAGACCTGCCGCCCGCGCCGACCGAGGCGGGGGCGCGTGATATGCCCGAGGCCCAGGTCCTCGCGCCGCCGGCAACGAAGCGCGCCATCCTCCTGGTGGACGAGGATCCTGCGGTGCGCCGCATGGTGAAAGCCCTGTTCGGCCGCGACGGACACGCGGTGGAGGTGGCGCGCAATCCACAACACGCGCTCGACCTCGCGCGCACGCATCCCTACGATCTGATCCTCGTGGATGCCCAGACGCGGGCGGAGGACCATCTGTTCGTAGAGCGATTGGTGGAGGCCCACCCCGGGGTCAAGGACCGGGTGCTGGTCGCGACAGGAGATCTGCCGACCGCGGTCGAGGAGGTGCTGGCGCGGCTGAGCCTGCGCTACGTCCGCAAGCCTTTCAACCTTCGCGATCTGCGGGACGAGGCGGCGCGGGTGTGGGCCGCGGGCGCGCTGTCGTAGGCCTCCGCCGGCCACCCGAACGTCGCCAGATTCACGGCTCCCCCGGGGGCGAATTTCACGCCCTCCCGCAACAGCAGCGCGCGCTGCAACACGCTGTTGTGGTCGGCGCCCGACAGCGAGATGCGACCCGCGGCGTTGAGCACGCGCCACCAGGGTACGTCGGAGTCATCGGGGAGTGCCGAGAGGGCCCAGCCGACTGTGCGCGCGGCGCCGGGACGACCGGCGAGGCGCGCCACGAGACCGTACGTCGCCACCCGGCCCTTGGGAATGTGGCGCACGACCTTGTAGATGCGGTGATAGAACGGGTTCACGTGCCCTCGGCGCCCCTCGAGGTCTCTTCCAAGCTACCGTCGCTGCGCCTCTAGGATACCCGCAACACGTCTTCCAGCAAGCCCGCGTCCCCGGACCCGAGGATTGACAAAACGTCGTCCAGTGCTCTGCGCTCCCGGGGCCAGGAGAACCGCGCGGCCGCGTCGGGCGGCCTCAGCCACTCGGCGCGATCGTGCTCCGCCGAGTGTCGCACCCTCGCGCGACCGTCCACCACGCCCGCGAACACGGGAATCAGGACGATTTCGTTCGTCTGATGCCGATGGAACGCCTCCACGCGCGACACATTGTAGAAGCGGACGGGCTCGAGGCCCGTTTCTTCGCGCAGCTCGCGCAGCGCCGCCTGGACCGGCGTCTCGCCCGGCTCGATGTGCCCGTGCACCGTCTCCCACGACCCCGGGGAGCGGCCACCCGCCGCGCGCCGCAGGACGAGCACCTCGAGCCCCGAGGCACCGGGGCGAAGCACGTAGGCGTCGATGAACGAGACCTGGACCGAAGTCACGACCTGGGAGGGAGAAAAGGAGAGGAGCGCCTCAGCGACGGCGGCCCAGTACTGCCTCCAACCGTGCCGACAGAGCCCGGGCCCGGAACGGCTTGGTGAGGAAGTCGTCCGCGCCCAGCTCGAACACCCGCACCTCGTTGTCTTCGTCGCTCTTCGCGGTGAGGACGATGACGGGAATGTCCGCGGTCGCGGGCCGCGAGCGCAGATGGGACAGCACGCCGTATCCGTCCACTCGCTCGAGCAGATCCTTCACCACCTTGCGCAGACTGTCCTCGTCGTCCACCAGCAGCACCTTCCGCGCCGGCAATCCGTGCGGCCCCGAGATCCGCGCGGGCTCAGGCTCCTCCAGCAGCTCGAAGTGCGTCAGCTCCTCGGGGGCGGCGGTGTGAGCGGGCTCCGCGAACCCCACGGCCGCGCCGTGCGACGCCGCGGGCTGCGGCCTCCCTCCGGTCGAGCGGCGCGACGACGCAGCCGCCGCGTCGGGCGAACGCTCGTCCTCGTCGGGGATGTCCACGACCCGGGTCAATTCATCGAGCGTGGATTCGCCGCGCAGCACGTGCTCCAGCCCCGAATCCCACAGACCCTTCATCCCGCCCCGCCGCGCCGCGCCGGCGATGTGCTCGGCGGTTTCGCCCGCCGCGATGCGCCGCTCCACCTCCGCCGACACGGTCAGCACTTCGACGATCGAGAAGCGGCCGCGATATCCCGTCATCGCGCAGTCGGGACACCCAGCCGCGCGGTACAGCGGCGTCCCCTTTGGGATCCACTTTTTGAGGCGGGCGGGGGGCGCCTCCATCCACACTTCCTTGCAGGTGGGGCAGAGCTTGCGCATCAGTCGCTGCGCCACCACGCCCCGCAGCGCCGCCGCGATCTTGTAGGCCTCGACCCCGATGTCCACCAATCGGGTGACCGCGTTCGCCGCGTCGTTGGTGTGCAGGGTCGAGAGCACCAGGTGACCGGTGAGCGACGCCTGCACGGCGATCTGGGCCGTTTCGCGATCCCGAATCTCGCCGATCAGCACGACGTTCGGGTCCTGACGCAGAATCGAGCGCAGTGCCGACGCGAACGTGAGGCCGGCCTTCTCCTGCACCTGCACCTGCACGATCCCCTGCATGCGGTACTCGACCGGGTCCTCCACGGTCACGATGTTCACGCCCTCGCTCTTGATCTGGTTGATGCACGAGTACAGGGTCGTGGTCTTCCCCGAGCCGGTCGGCCCGGTGACGAGGATGATCCCCTCGTGGTTCTCGAGCAGCCGTTTGATCCCCGCCGTCTCGTTGGTATTCAGCCCGAGTGAGTCGAGCGACTTGACCGTGGCGCGCGAGTCGAGAATCCGGATCACGACCTTCTCGCCCAGCGCGGCGGGCAGCGTCGAGATCTTGATGCGCGAGATCAGCGGCAGGCCGGCCTGGCGCGGGATCTTCATCACCTGCCGCAAGACGCCGTCGATGCGGTAGCGCACCGCCACGCCGCCTTCTTCCGGCTCGATGTGAATGTCGCTCGAGCGCGCGAGGATGCCCTCCGAGATGATCAGATCCACGAGCCGGACCACCGGGCGCTGGCTCGCCTCCGCCTCGGAGGCGGCGATCGTGATCTCGTCGGGCGCCATGCTGTCCTGCAGCTGCACCAGCTCGGCCGAGCTCTCCATGCCTTCGAGCAGCTTGTCGACCGCCTTCTCGGGGCGGTACATCTCGTCCAGCCGCTCGGCGATCTTGGACGGCGCGAGCAGGAACATCCGGATCTCACGAGCGGTGGCGAATGCGAGCGCCTTCTCTGCGTCGAGGTCGAACGGGTTCGCCGTCGCGACCTCGAGGTAGGAATCCGTGGCACGCAGCGGCAGGATGTGGTAGCGGCGCGCCACCTGCTCGGGCACGCGCTCTTTGGCGGCCGGGTCGAGCTGCGCCGGGTCCGCGAGCTTCAACCGGAAGCGGGTGGACAGGGCCGTGAGGATCTGCTCGTCGGTCGCGATCTTCTGGGCGACCAGCGTCTCCCACAGCCTTGCCGGCGGCGCGGTCTTCTCGCGCAGCTCGGCCAGGAGCTCCGGCGTGACCACCCCCTCCAGGGAGTGCGCCAGCCATTCGTCCGGGAAGTGTGTGTCGGCCATTCGCTTGACAAAAGGTAGTGAACCTTCGGGAGGTTGGGGAGGTTAGGGGAGGTTCGGGAGGTTAGACGAGGCTGTTCAGCACGCCATCAACCTTCCCCAACCTCCTCCAACCTCCCCTAACCTCCCAAACCTGCCTCTAAAGGATTCCCCAAAAGTCACGCGTCACGTCGAACGCGAGCCAGACGCGGTGGGTCGCGGTGCCAAATCCCGCGTCCCAGCGAAACACACCCAGCCATTCGAACGCGACCCCCACGGTAATCCGTGTCCCGGGAGTCGCTGTCCACGGCGTGCCCGCCACCGGACCGGCCGCCCAGCCGGCGGCGACGTACGGCGCGACGGTGAGAGTCCGAGGCGTACGCGTGTAGGGCCCGAGGCCGACCGACACGAACGGCACCGGCACGCGCCACTCGAGGTGGAGCAAGCCCAGGCGCCGGCCGCCCCAGCGGCGGAATTCGTCGCCGACCAGCGTCCCGCGCCCGCCGAGTACGAACGCGCGGTGCGCGGGGAGCTCCGCGCTCGCGAGGCCGCCCTGGGCGCGCACCAGCAGTCGCGTCGCGCCCAGGGGGAGCAACACGTGACCCGCGCCGGAGACCCGCAGGTAGGTAGCGCCGCCGTCCCGCCGGCCCCCCTCGAGCATCGTCTCGACGTGCAGGTCGCGCCGTACCGCGAAGCCCTCGCTCTTGCGCTCGAGCGCGAGCTGCACCAGGTCGACCCCAGGGCCCCCGAGTGGGACGTTCGCACGGAACGTGCCGTTCGCGGGTGCCGCGGCCACCGGGAGCGAGCCGATCGACTCCCGGCCCGCGGTCGCCCGCCATTCGCTGCGCACGCCGATGCCGTGCCGGTAGGTCATGGACCCGCCGTCCGCCAGGTAATAGTCCCCGAAGTCGTGGCCGAATTCCTGTGATGAGAACGAGTTGAGGAGCGGCGAGATGACGGCGGCGTCGCCGATATCGCGGACCTCCCGATACACGCTCACCTCCAGCGCACTCCAGCCCCACCGCTCCACCGCGCTGAGCACACCCTTGGCGCGCTGGTCGGCGAAGCCGTAGCTCGCGCGGCCGCGCAGGTCGCGCCGCTCGCCCCCGCCCCGCACCACGACGCCGGCGCCCGCCGCCAGTCCCTCGACCCGGTTGGCGTGCAGCAGGTCCGACACGCCCCGCACACCGAGCCGGCGCCCCTTGAGACCGGTGAGGACCCGCCGGCCGGCGATCTGCTCCACTTCCGCGCGCACGCGCTCCAGGTCGTTCTGGCGCACCGGCTCGGCGATGTCCTGGAGCGCGGCGCCCAACGGCTCCTTCCAGGGGAAGGAGTCGCGCTCGGCCTTGGGCAGGAACGTGATCTCGTCGCCCGCGAACCAGCTGTTCGCGAGCCCCAGGTTGAGCACGTAGCCGTCGATCTCCCAGCGGGCGCGGATGATACCGCGCACCGGCACGTCGAGCCACGTGACACGGCGTCGGATCTCGATCTCCTGCCGGTAAGGAAGCCAGTAGCGCCCCTCCCACAACGCGTTGTCGAGCACGATGCTCACGTCCTCGAGCGCCGCATCGAGATAGGATCGTGGCGTGAAGTTGAACGCCATGCGCACCAGGTCCGCGGTCTCGGCGTCCAGGTACAGAGTCCCGACGATACGCGGGAGGCCGAAATCCTTAGGGCGCACCCGCAGGGTCACCACCCGTACCTCGCGCTCCGGCAGCATGATGGACGTCGTATCGCCCAGGGCGAAGTCGTAGATGTCTGGTCCGGCCGGTGAGAGCGGGTGCGGCACGTCCCGCACCTCGTCGCCCTCGCCCAGGCGCATCGCGGCGCCGAAGTTGTTCTGGATGATGCCGAGGTGGTCGCGGTGGTAGTTGATGTCGGTGGGAAGCTGCGCCTGGTCGCGCCACCCGATGACGCGCTGCTTGCTGCTCGCGGGGGCCTTCCAGTACACTTCCAGCTCCAGCTGGTCGGCCTTGACGACCCGCGGGGGATCGGCGAGCCCCTGGCCAAACGCGCCGAGGAAGAAGAGGAAGCCGTGCGCCTGGGCCTTGTAGTCGTGGAGGGAGGAGTCGGCCGCCGCACCGCTGCGGCGCAGGACGGCGCGGCGCGCCAGCGCGAGCGCGGCATCCGAGCCCCACGCCTGCGCGGCGGCGGGCACGGGCGGGACGAGCACGCCGAGAGCGAGGGCGACGGCGAGCGCGACGCGCATCCGGCCCCAATCTCGCGGCCGGTCGGTCCCCGGGCAACGGTCCATGCCCGGTGTACCCCGCCTCACCGCGAATGAGCGATACCCGCGCCGATTTCCTGGCCCGCGGCGAGCGGGGCGGGATGGTCCCCGTGCTGCGCGAGGTCGGGCTGGACGGCTACACGCCGCTGGCGGCGTTCGTGAAAGTCGCGCGACCGCCCTTCGCGTTTCTCCTCGAATCGGTCGTGGGCGGAGAGCGCTGGGCCCGCTACACGTTCCTCGGCACCGAGCCGCGCGAAGTGTGGCGCTACCGCGGCGCGAACGGCACCGTCGAGCGCTGGACCAAGGCGACCGGCTGGCGGGGCGCGGGCGAAACCGAGGACCCCATCGGCCACCTCGCGCAGCGGTTGCGAGCCCTGCCCGGCGCGCCGCTGCCGGGCCTGCCACGCTTCACGGGCGGAGCGGTCGGCTACCTGGGTTACGACCTGGTGCGCAGCGTGGAGCGCCTGCCGCACCCTCCCGCCGACACGCTCGACGTGCCAGACGCCGTCATGATGATCGCCGACACGCTCGTCATCCTGGACAACCTCTTCGGGCGGGCGATCGTGGTGGCAAACGTCGAGGTGCCGCCGCGCGCGGCGCCGGCGGAGCGGTTGCGGCTCTACGACGCGGCCGAAGCGCGGCTCGACGAGATGGTCGCGCGGCTGGGCCAGCAGCACGCGCTCGCGCCGCTCGCCCTGCGCAACGGCCTGCCGCCCCTCGCCACCGAGTCGCGCTATCCGCGCGCCACGTTCGAGCGCGACGTCGCCCGCGTGCTCGAGTACGTGGCCGCGGGGGACACCTTCCAGACCGTGCTGTCGCGCCGCCAGGAGGTCCGCGGCGCCGTCGACCCCCTGCTCTTGTACCGCTACCTCCGCGCCCTGAATCCCGCCCCGTATCTCTTCTACCTGGCGCTCGACGACGTGACGCTCGTCGGCAGCTCGCCCGAGGTGCTGGTCCGCGTCGAAGGCAGCGAGGTCACCGTGCGCCCCATCGCCGGCACTCGCCCGCGAGGCCGCACGCGCGAGGAGGACGAAGCGCTCGCCAACGAGCTGCGCGCCGACGAGAAGGAGCGCGCCGAGCACATGATGCTCGTGGACCTGGGCCGGAACGACGTGGGACGCGTGGCGCGGTTCGGCAGCGTGCGCGTGACGGACCTGCTCACGATCGAGCGCTACTCCCACGTGCAGCACCTCGTGAGCGAAGTGCGCGGGCAGCTGCGCGACGGCTACGACGCCCTCGACGTGTTCAAGGCCTGCTTTCCCGCCGGCACCGTGACGGGCGCGCCCAAGGTGCGCGCCATGGAAATCATCGACGAGCTCGAGCCCGAGCGGCGTGGGCCGTACGCCGGCGCGGTGGGCTACGTCGGCTGGGGCGCCACGAACCTTGACACCGCCATCGCCATCCGCTGTGCACTGGTGCGACCGGACCGCGTCGTGGTGCAAGCAGGCGCCGGCATCGTGGCCGACTCGGATCCGGCGCGCGAGTTCCAGGAGACCGAGGACAAGGCGCAGGCCGTGCTCAAGGCGCTGGCGCTCGCCAGGGCCGGTGGTTAGGTCCCCGGCCGCGCGCCGAGTCTCGCGCCGTAAAGTATATTTTGCGCTGTGTTTAAGCTGCTGAGCACGACGGGCGAGCAGTCCATCGACCTGCAGCCTGGTCGTACCATTGTCGTCGGGCGCGCGGTGACGAGCGACGTCCCGATCTACGACCCCACGATCTCCCGCCGCCACGCCGAGGTGTCGCTCGCCGACGGCGGGGTGAAGGTCAAGGACGTCGGTTCCTCGAACGGGACGTTCCTGAACGGCGCCCGTATCACCGAGGCGATCGCCGCCGAGAACGACGTCATTACCTTCGGCAAGGTCGCGTTCCGCGTGAAGGAAGTCAGCGCGCCGGCGGCGCGGCCGCAGGTGGTGCCGTCGGTCTCGGCCGAATTCACGGGGGCAAAGCCCGCTGGCGGAACGATCGTGCGCCAGCTGCCGGTGAGCGTGTCGGGCGGCGTCCCGGCGATCGTGACGGCCGCGCCGTCGGGAGCGTCGCACCTCAAGGTCACCGCCAAGTCGCTCGAGGAGCTGCGGGAGAAAAAACTCGAGCTGCTGCTCGAGATCTCAAAGGAGCTGTCCAAGCAGCAGGAGCTCGACCGGCTGCTCGACAAGGTGGTCGAGTTCACGTTCCAGGTGATGAACGTGGACCGCGTGTCGATCCTGCTGCTCGAAGCCGCGACCGGCGAGCTTGTGCCCCGGATCTCGCGGGGCCGGACGGCGCAGTCGTCGGCCTCGAAGCACGTGCCGCAATCGATCGCCCGCAAGGTGGTGCAGGACCGCGTCGCCATCTTGTCCGACAATACGGCGGCCGACGAGCGCTTCAAGGGAAAGTCGATCCTCATCCAGAGCGTGCGGAGCGCGATGTGCACGCCGCTCATGGGAACGGACCAGAAGGTCCTCGGCATCCTGTACGTGGACAACCTCACCGCGACGCACTCCTTCTCCGACGACGACCTCAAGTTCCTGATCGCGTTCGGCTCGCTCGCCGCCGTGGCGATCGAGAACTCGCAGCGCTCGGAGCAGATGCGGCGCGAGGCGCTGGTGCTGTCGAATTTCCAGCGCTACTTCTCGCCCAACATCGCGCAGGTCATCGCGCAGCAGCAGGACGCGGGCCGCCTGCCGAGTGAAAAGCGGCCGGTCGTGATCTTCTTCTCCGACATCCGCGGCTTCACGCGGATGTCGGAGACCATGAGCCCCGACGACATCGCCACGCTGCTCACGGAGTACTTCACCGAGATGGTGGAGGTCGTGTTCGAGCACGGCGGCACGCTCGACAAGTTCATCGGCGACGCGATCATGGCGCTGTGGGGAGCGCCCATCGCCCACGAGGACGACGCCGACCGCGCCATGCGCTGCGCGATCGATCAGCTGGCGGCGCTCGAGAAGCTCAACGCCAAGTGGCAGGAGCAGGGTCGCCCCGAGCTCGCCATCGGAATCGGGATCAATTTCGGCGAGGTGTTCGCGGGCAACATCGGGTCGGACCGACGGCTCGAGTATACCGTGATCGGCGATGCGGTGAATGCCACCAAGCGCCTCTGCGATACTGCGGAGGCCAACGAGATCCTCATCTCGGAGCCCTTCTACCAGCAGCTGAAGCAACCCCCGAAGGTCGATTCCCTCGAGCCGATCCTGGTGAAAGGGAAATCGAAGAAGATCCCGGTCTACCGGGTGAAGCGGTAGGATACCCCGAACCGCGCCAGCAGGTCGAGCGCGAGCCGCAGCGGCAGGCCCATGACGCCGAAGAAATCGCCCCGGATCCCCTCGACCAGGGTCGCGCCCTTGCCCTGAATCGCGTACGCGCCGGCCTTGTCCAGCGGCTCCCCCGTCGCCACGTACGCGGCAATCTCGGCGTCGGTGAGCGGCCGGA
>QHUD01000111.1 GCA_003221085.1 Gemmatimonadota bacterium | reverse complement strand
ATAGCGCGACGCGTGGACCAGGGTCGCCTGCGTCACGCTCCCCGCCGAGGGATCGAGCACCGAGTTCACGCGTGCGCGTACGCCGGAGATCGTGATCGCCCCGAACGGTCGTCGGTTCGCCAGGAACGCCTGGTCGGACTCGTTACACAGGAGGAACCGCTGGCAGTACACCGCCGCGTCGGCGGTGGTGCGGCCCACCGAGTAGCCGTACCCCACGGTGACGGGAACGTCGCGCCGGGCGTTGAAGGTCACCGCGACATTCGCGCCCACAGCCTGGCGCGTGTACGCCTTGAACTCGGAGCGCCGCTCGGCGAAGACGGCGAAGCTCGCCGCGTGGCGGGGCGACAGGAAGGCGGGCTGGCGCAGCGTCACCGTGGCGTTGTAGTTGAGTGTGTCCGAGGTGGAGTCGGCTTTCAGGAAGCGGCACACGTTGTCCTTGAAGTTCGCGTCGGTGGGAACACCGACGCCGATCTTCGAGAGCTGGCCGGTGACGTCGAGCGAGCGGGCCCCTCCCAGGAAGTCGTAGGCCGTCCACCCGCTCTGCACCCGGAAGCAGTCGAGCGAGCCGTATCCCGCCCCGAGGCGGATGCGGTGGCGCGGTGCCTCGGCCACGCGCACGATCACGCGCACCGTCGAATCGCCCGGCGGCGGGGTCGTATCCGCGAGCACCACGTTGACGGAGCGGAACATCCCCAGCCCGTACAGGTCGCGCTGCGTGAGGTACAGCTGATCCTGACGAAACCAGTCCCCCATCCTGACCGAGAGCATGCGGCGCACCGTCGCGGTGTCGACCTTGTCCGCACCCGTGATCACCACTTGCCCCACTCGCATGCGCGGGCCGGGAAGCGCCTCGAGTGTCGCCACGGCCCGGAGCGCCGCGACGTCCACGTCATAGTTGCGGAGGATGTCGGCGTACGGGTACCCGAGGTTCTTGAGCCGGTTGACCACGGTGTCGGCGGACGCCTGGAACAGCGCCCGGTTGAACGGATCGCCGACCTGGAGCGGTAGGTCGCGCTTCAAGCGCCGCACGTCGAGGATCGAGTCGAGACCCAGCACGTCGAGCCGGGCGAGCCGCACGGGATCACCCTCGTAAATGCGGAACTTGATGTACACGTCTCGGCCCTCGCGACGGACCAGCGTGTCGATCACCGCGTTCATGTAACCGCTCTGGCGATACAGCAACAGCAGGCGGACCACGTCGCGACGGAACTCGAGCTCGTTGAACAAGCGCTTCTCGCCCAGGCCGAGCACGCGGATCGGGAAGGCGCGCGCGAACCAGCTCGAGTTGGACGTCCCGATCGCGGTGCTCAGGGTGTAGTCGTCGATGGCGTGATTGCCCTCGAAGGAAAGCCCGCGGACCACCCGCTGCGGCTCTTGCTGCGCGGCGAGGGGAGCCGCGGCGAGCACGGCGACGAGCAGGGTCAAGCAGAGCGCGCGCAATTGACGCAGTCGGGCTGCATTCGTATGTTGCCTGCCTCTCCCCGCAGTGTCAACCTTTTCGACACCTGACTCCATGCGCGCAATCGCCGGTCTTGCCCTCGCCCTCACGGCAGCCGCCGCGTGCAGCGGGAAAGGCGCGCCCGCGCGGGGACGAGGGCTCGCCTACTACGAGTCCTACGACCCACGTTCGCTCGATCCGCCTGCTGCCGGCGCTTTCCGATCGCTGGACAACGGGGCGGGATGGGAGTGGCCGGCGGTACGTGTTTCACCTGCGACCAGGCATCAAGTTCCACGACGGCACCCCGCTCACGGCCGCCGCGGTGCGCGCGAGTATGCTGCGCGTTTTGTCCCCCGCGACCAGGGGCGGCCGCCCCTGGCCGCTCTACCCGATCGCCGGGGCTGAAGCGTACGCTGCGGGGCACGCAGGCGACGTGAGCGGCATTACCGTCCTCGGGGACTCCGCGCTGGGATTCACGCTGACGGAGCCGCTTGCCATCTTCCCCAAGTTTCTCGCCATGCCGGTCGCGAGCGTCGTGCCGGCGGCGCCCCCCGCCGACCTGGCGGAGCGCCCGGTGGGCACCGGACCGTGGCGGCTCGTGGCGTGGCAGCACGATGACTACCTGCTGTTCGCGCGGAATCCCGACTATTGGGGGGGCGCCCCGGCCGGCGATACCGTCTTGGTGCGGATCGTCCCGGAGCCGCTCACGCGCGCCGCGGAGTTCGAGGCTGGCCGGCTGAGCGTGATCGAAGTGCCGTTCGGGGAGACGGCGCGCTGGCGCCGGGAGCGGCCCGGCCAGCTGCTCGAAAAGCCCGCGCTGCGCGTGGTGTACGTGGCTCTGAACAACCGCCGCGGCCCGCTGCGCGACCCGCGCGTGCGGCAGGCGATCAACCACGCCGTGAACGTCCCGGAGATCCTCGCGACGGTGTATGGCGGTCGCGGCGTCCTCGCGCACGGCGCCATCCCGCCGGGGCTGGCCGGGAGCGACACCACGCGGCGCGGGTACGGTTACGACCCGGCGGCCGCCCGGGCGCTGATCACCGCCGCAGGCTATGCGGGCGGGATCGACGTGCGGCTGTGGCGCACGGGGACGAACGTGGAATTGTCGCGGGTGGCACAGGCCATCCAGGCACAGCTGGCGGGTGTGGGTGTGCGAGTCGAGCTCGTCGAGCGCGACGCGTCGAGCCAGCGCGAGGCGGCGCGCAAAGGTGAGGCCGACATGGTCATCCTCGACTGGTGGGCCGACTACCCGGACGCCGACAACTTTCTCTACCCGCTGTTCTACTCCGGGAGTTTCGGCCCCGGAGGGAACTACGCGTTTTACGCGGACCCGGGCACGGACTCGCTGATCCTCCGCGCCCGCCGCACCACGGACGACGCGGCGCGAACCGCGCTGTATCGCCGCATCGACGAGCGCGTGTACCGCGCCGCGCCCTGGCTGTACCTGTGGTTCCCCACGGACCTGTGGGCCCGGCGGCCGGAGCTCACAGGCTGGGACTTACCGGTGATCTTCAACGGGCAGCGCTGGACGCGCGCCCAGGTCAAACGGCCGTGATCGGCCTGGTCGGGCGTCGGCTGCTGATGACGCTGCCCACGCTGTTCGGCGTGCTGCTCGTCGCGTTCCTCCTGTTGAACGTGGCGCCCGGAGATCCGGTGGCGGCAATGGTGGGAGAGCGCGCCGACGCCGCCACCATCGCCCGGCTGCGGGCCGATCTGCATCTCGATGACCCGCTCCCTGCCCAGTTCGGACGCTATGTATGGTCCGTGATGCACGGCGATCTCGGGCGCTCCTACATCACTCAGCGGCCGATTGCGCAGGACCTGGCCGCGCGTTTCCCCAAGACCGTGCAGCTCGCTCTCGCCGCCATGGTGCTGGCCGCGCTGTGCGGGATCACCTTGGGCGTCCTGTCGGCGATCCGGCCGGGGGGAGCCGTGGACCGTATCGCCATGCTCGTGTCCTATCTAGGGGTGTCGTTCCCGGTGTACTGGGTGGGGCTCCTCTTGATCCTGTTGTTCGCGGTGGCCCTGCGGTGGCTCCCGCCGTCGGGCTCCGGCGGGTTCGCGTACCTCGTGCTGCCGGCGCTGACCCTCGGCATGCGCTCGATTGCGTTCCTCGCGCGCATGACACGCGCCGCGATGCTGGACGTGCTGTCCAGCGACTTCGTGCGCACCGCTCGGGCCAAGGGGTTGAGCGAAGCGGCGGTGATCCTGCGGCACGCCTTCCGCAACGCCTTGATCCCGGTGATCACCGTGCTCGGGCTCGACACGGGGAGCTATCTTACCGGCAGCATCCTCACCGAGACGATCTTCGGCTGGCCGGGCCTCGGCCGCTACGTGCTGAGCGCGATCGAGAAGCGGGACCTCCCGGCGATCCAGGGGAGCATCCTGTTCATGTCCCTGGTGTTTCTGCTCGTGAACCTCGTGACGGACGTGGTCTATGCGAAGGCTGATCCTCGCATCGCTTACGATTAGCACCTCGCTCGCGGCCCAGACGACCGCCACGCGACCCCGCACCGCGCCGCTGCGCGGATCGCTCGAGCAGCGGGTCGCGCAGTTGGTCGATGTGCCCCCGTTCAACCGCGCCACGTGGGGGATCTACGTCGTGGACGACCGCGGCCGGGTGCTCTATCAGCGCAACGCGGATCACTTCTCGGTGCCCGCCAGCAACACCAAGCTGGTCGTCACCGCGGCGGCCGCCGTGCTCCTGCCGGCGGACTATCGCGCGACCACCAGCCTGTACGCGAATGGCCGCATGGACGCGGGCGTGTTGCACGGAGATCTGATCCTGTACGGGCGCGGCGATCCCACGTGGTCGGCGCGCTGCTACGGCGTGGACACCCTCGCCCCCGGGGTGTGTGATTCGACCTTCACCGCCATCGACGCGATCGCCGACTCGGTCCGGGCCAAGGGGATCCGACGCATCGCCGGGAAACTGGTGGGCGACGGCTCCTATTTCGAGCCGACCATGATTCATTATGGATGGAACGCCTGGGACCTCACCTGGTGGTATGCGGCACCCGTGTCGGGGCTCGGGTTCCATGACAACAGCGTGGACTTCCGCATCGACCCCGGTCCGGCCGTCGACGCGCCGCCGGTGATCGCGTGGTCGCCCGATCTCGGCTTGATCACGTTCGAGAACCGCGCCCGCACGGTCACCGCCGATTCGACGTCCACGATCGGCGACAACTTCTTCCGGACGGGGAGCGGCTGGAACATCCGGGCGGAGGGGACGGTGGCGCTCGGCCGGAAGACCCGGGTGGAGAGCGTCGCCCTCCCCGACCCGAATCTGTACGCCGCGCGGGCGCTCGCGGCCTCGCTTGCTCGGCGCGGCGTGGCCGTGGAGGGGGGAGCGGCGGGCACGACCGATTCACTCGCGTACCGCACGGTGCGGTGCTGCTCGTCCCCCCTGTTCGACTTCCGGGGACGGCCGCTCCCGGACATCATCTTCCCGATTCTCAACTCGAGCCAGAACTGGTTCGCGGAGATGCTGCTCAAGATCCTGGGCCGAGAGCTGAAGGGGGAGGGCTCGTGGGCGGCAGGGCTCGACGTCGAGCGCGGCTTCCTGACCGACTCCGTGAAGATCGACTCGACCGCGTTCGCGCTGGAGGACGGCTCGGGGCTCGCGGCGGGCAACCTGGTCACGCCCCAGGCGTTCGCGAAGCTGCTCGCGTACATGCATCGGCACCCCAAAGGGGCACCGTTCGTGGCGGGCCTGCCCCACGCCGGCCAGCCCGGCTCGCTCCTCAAGCGATTCGTCGGGACGCCGCTCGAGGGCCGCGTCATCGCCAAGACGGGAAGTATCGACCGCGTGAACAGCCTGTCAGGCTATATCGAGCGGCCCAACGGTCGGACGATCACCTTCAGCGTGCAGGCGAACGGGCACGCGGTGCCGTATGTCCAGATGCTGGCCCAGATCGACTCGGTGGTGGTGGAGATCGGGAAAACGAAGTAGTCAGTCTTCCGTCTGGCCGAACAGCGCCATGTTGGAACTGTGTCCGGGCTCGACTTTCGCCGCCGGGTTGATGAAGTGCACCGCATGGTTCACCGCCACGGCCGCCTCCGCGGCGCCCGTGGCGATCAGCTTGAGCTTCCCCGCGTATGTCGTGATGTCGCCAGCCGCGAACACGCCGGGAATGTTCGTCTCCATCGTCTGAGACACCTTGATCTCGCCCTTCTCGAGGTCGAGACCCCATTGGGCGATGGCGCCCAGTGAGGAGATGAAGCCGAGCTGCGGAATCACGCTGTCGACGGCGACCCGCTCCTCTTCCTTCGTTTTGTTGTTGACGATGGTCACCGCCTCGATCGCGTCCTCGCCGTGGATCGCCTTCAGCTCCCAGAATGTGCGGAGCTCCATTTTCCCCGCCGCGCACAGCTCGTGGACCTGCCGCACGGTGGCCGCGTGCGCCCGGAAGCCGTCGCGCCGATGGATCATGATGATGAAACGGGCGACGCCCTGGAGGTTCACGGCCCAGTCGAAGGCCGAATCGCCGCCGCCCACCAGGAGCACGCGCTTCCCGGTGAACACTTTGGGGTCGAGGATGCGGTCGTGCAAGCCCTTCCCGTACCAGCGATCCGCGTCCTTGAGCGGGAGCTTGCGGGGCGTGAACGCGCCGATCCCACCCGCGATGAGCACCGTACGGGACGGGTACTCGTCCCGCTCCGTCACGATCGTGAAGCGCGGCTGGCCGTCCTGCGAGTCGTGCCTCAGACCGGTCACCTTCTCTCCCAGATGGACGGGCTGCTGGAACTGGAAGGCCTGCTCGGCCATTCCCTTCACGAGGTCCTTGGCGAGCACCTTGGGAAAGCCCGCCACGTCGAAGATGTACTTCTCGGGGTACAGCGCGGTGAGCTGGCCGCCCACCTGGTCGAGGTTGTCGATCAGACGGCAGGAAGCGCCGCGCATTCCCGCGTAAAAGGCACCGAACAACCCCGTCGGGCCGGCGCCGATAATCGTGATATCTTTGACCTCTTGCATGGGCTTCAATCGTAACGGAACCCCCAGGGAGAAGGGAGAGGGGAGCGGTTGAAGATCTACACCAAGACGGGGGACGGCGGGGAAACCGGTCTGTTCGGCGGCGGTCGGACCCCCAAGGACAGTCTTCGCGTCGCGGCGTACGGCGAGGTGGACGAGTTGAACGCGACGCTCGGCCTGGCGCGGGCGCTGGACCCCCAGGAGTTCGCCGACGCACTGCTCCAGGGCATCCAGCGGGACCTCTTCACCATCGGCGCGCAGCTCGCCACGCCCGATCCCGACAAACTGCACAAGGCGCTGTCCCGCAGCGGCGCGGCCATCGGCGACGCGGACATCGCCGCGCTCGAGAACGCCATCGACAGTCACGACGCGCGGCTCGAGCCGCTCAAGAACTTCGTCCTCCCTGGCGGCGCGCCCAAAGCCGCGACCATGCACCTCGCGCGGACCGTCTGCCGTCGGGCCGAGCGCGCCGTCGTCACCCTGTCGCGGCGCGAGCAGCTCAGTCCCGCGATCCTGCGCTACCTGAACCGCCTGTCGGACCTGCTGTTCGTCCTGGCGCGCGCCGCCAACGCGTCCGCGGGACGCCCCGACGTCAAGTGGTGACGATCCGCGTCGCGCTCGCCGGGCCGCGCGACGCCTCGTATGACATCCTGATCGGTCGCGGGCTCGTCGCGGAGCTGCCGACCTTAGTGAAGGCCGCGTGCCCTGCCAGCCGCTACGCGATTATCACCGACTCGCACGTGGCGAGGCTGTACGGGGAGCATGCCGTTGCACGATTTCACGACGCCACGTTACAAGCCCAACTATTCGAGTTCCCGGCGGGTGAGCGGAGCAAAACGCGGGACACCTGGGCGACACTCTCCGACCGCATGCTCGCGGGCCAGTTGGGGCGCGATGCCACAGTGGTCGCGCTAGGCGGCGGTGTCGTGGGCGACGTCGCCGGGTTCGTCGCGGCGACCTACCTGCGGGGCATCCCCTACGTCCAGGTCCCCACGACGCTGCTTGCCATGATCGACTCGTCGATCGGTGGCAAGACCGGAGTCGACGTGCCCGTCGGGAAGAACCTGCTCGGCGCATTTCATCAGCCCCGCCTCGTGGTGGCCGACCTGGACGTGCTCGGCTCCCTCCCTCCAGCGCAGCTCGCGGCAGGCCTGGCCGAGGCGGTGAAACACGGCGTGATCGCCGACCGCGACTACTTTGATGCCCTCGAGCAGGAGCACGCGGCGGTGACCGCCCGGGAGCCTGGAGCGCTCGAGCGCGTGGTGCGACGCTCGGTCGAGATCAAGGCCGAGGTCGTGGCGGCTGACGAACGGGAGGCGGGGCGACGGGCGATCCTGAACTTCGGCCATACGCTGGCGCACGCGATCGAGGCGACCGCGAAGTTCGCCACGCTGCACGGCGAGGCGGTCGCGATCGGCATGGCGTACGAAGCCCGTCTCGCCGAAGCGCTCGGGATCGCGGAGCCGGGCACCGCGGACCGGGTCCGGCGCCTGCTCGACCGCTACCGCCTGCCGCTCGAGTTGCCGGAGTCGGCGACGGCGGACGCGCTCATTGCCGCGATGCAGGTCGACAAGAAAGCGCGCGATGGCGCGGTGCGGTTCGCGCTACCACAGGCGATCGGGCGCATGTACGCGGACGGGAAGAGCTGGACCGTGCCGGCACCCGAGCGCCTGGTGCGCGAGGTGCTGGCAGGACGAGTGGAGCGGACAAAAAAGTTGTAGGGTCCTACTGCGCTTGCTGCTGGGCGCGCTGCTTCCGAATGCGGTAAACCCCTCGGCCCACGATCAGCACGCCCACCACCGCGAGCGCCGGTCCGCTGTTGGTGCCGACCAGCGCGAGCTGGCCCGATAGGCCGCCTGCGATGAAAATGAGCCCGATGATGATGCTGCGCATGCGCCCTCCGAGGGGACGGGGAAGGCGCCACGATACGGATCGGATTCGAGGCTGAGCTAGGTCGCCCATCACTTCCTGACATAATCACATATCCGTCAACAACTTCCCACACGAGTATGCACCTCTCCACATCGGGAGGCGGAAAGAATCAACCTCGGATCAACATCAATTTCTCCACATGCAATGTGGAAAGTGGACAAACTACGCACTTGTGCTCTAGTCTCACGATTTGTGATGTGGAAAAATGAATAGATTTGCACCATTGACGAACGATTCCTATATTGGCGCCGTTCGGGGACTTCCCTACACGTGCGCTCATCGTTGGAGCCCTAGCTATGGCACGGTCGAACGGAGGCAAGGCCAAGGCGTTCTTTCGAGCCAATCCTTCCGGAGCCTTCGACCAGTACTTGCAGGACATCCAAAAACTCCCGCTGATAAAAGATCCCGCTGAAGAGCGCCGCCTTGCGCGACGCGTGCAGCGGGGCGATGAAAAAGCCGCCGAGCGGCTGGTCACAGCCAACCTCCGATTCGTCATCTCCTACGTAAAGAAATATCAGGGTCACGGTCTCGACCTCTCCGAGCTGGTCGCCATCGGCAACGAAGGGTTGCTCAAGGCGGTGAAGAAGTTCGATCCCGACCAGGGCGTGAAGTTCATCTCGTATGCGGTGTGGTGGGTGCGTCAAGCGGTCCTGAAGGCGCTCGCCGAGCAGACGCGCAGCGTGCGCATCCCGCTGAATCAGAACTCGCAGCTCATCCGCATGAGCCGGACCGAGACATATCTGTCGCAGGAGCTCGGCCGCGAGCCGACCGACGACGAGATCGCGATGGCGCTCGAGGACACGGTCGAGAACGTTCGCACTGCGCGCCGCATGACGGCGGCCGAGCTGTCGCTCGATGCGCCGGTCGACCGGAGCGATAAAGACGCAGCCACGCTGGGCGAGCGCTTCGCGGGGCAAGAGGGCGGGGAGATCGAGGAGACGACGGACGGCAAGCTGATGCGCGAGTTCATCGACCGCATCTTCCAGAAGTACCTGACCCCGCGTGAGCGCAAGATCCTCTACCTCTACTACGGCCTCGAAGAGGGCAGCGAAGCGATGACGCTCGAGAAGATCGGGGCGCTGATGGGAGTGACGCGGGAGAGGATCCGGCAGATCCGGGAACGGGCATTTGAGAAGCTGAGAGAGTCTCCAGATGGACGGGCGTTGAAGGGGTTCTGGAGAGCGGCATAGAACAGACGGCTAGGCGTCGAGACGGCTAGCGGCTTGTAGGCGTGAGGGGTCAGGAAGGCGTCTTCCCGACCCCTCTTCGCTGCATCCCGCTAGCCGTCTGACCGTCTAGCCGCCTGCCTGTATACTATTACCTATGGCTCGGGAACTCCCGATTTTTCCGCTACCGATTGTCCTGTTTCCGGGCGCTCCGCAGCCGCTGCACATCTTCGAGCCTCGTTACCGCCAACTGCTGCAGGACTGTCTCGCGGCCGACCGGCGGTTCGGCATCACATACGTAGCGCCGGATCCCACGCCCGGTGCCGATCCCGCGCCGAGTGCGGGCGACGTGGGGTGCGTGGCCCTCATACGGTCGAACCAGCCACTCCCCGACGGGCGCTCCAACGTGCTGACGGTCGGCGAGCGCCGGTTCGTGCTGCGCTGCTGGATCTCGAGCACGCATCCCTACCGGGTCGCCGAGATCGAGGAATTCGACGATGACCCGACCGATGCCGCGGAGGTGAGCACCCTCGCCGCGGACGTGCGGGACGGATTCGGGCGCCTCGCGCGGGCGCTCGGCGTACTCACCGAGCGGGAGGACCAGGAGATCGAGCTGCCGAGCGATCCCCAGCTGCTCTCGTTTCAGGTCGCGGCATCGCTGGAGCTCGACGCGCCGGCGAAGCAGGCGCTCCAGATGATCCGGAGCACCAGCGCCCGGCTGCGCCAGCTCGCTACCGTGCTCGGCCCCGTCGCCGCCGACGCCGAGCGCCGGGCGGCCGTGCGCGAGCGGGCGCGGGGCAACGGGCGTGGCGGACGCCACCCCGAGATCGAGCGCACCACATGACCGCGGGAACCGCGACCGCGGAACGGGGGGGATCCCTCGCCGCGGCGCTCGGCGAGATCGTCGGCGCGCGGCACGTCCGCACCGCGCTCCCCGAGCGGGTGACGTTTGCGCGCGATGGACTGCCGACACATCGGCACGTGCCGGGCGTGGTCGTGCTGCCCGGGAGCCGGGACGAGGTGGTCGCGGTCGTGCGGCTGCTCGCGGCGCTCGGCGTGCCCTTCGTGCCACGGGGCGCCGGCACCGGGCTGTCGGGCGGCGCGCTCGCCGACGACGACGCGGTGCTGATCGTGCTCACGCGGCTGAACCGCATCCTGGCGATCGACCCCGTGAACCGGATCGCGGTGGTGGAGCCCGGCGTGGTAAACGTGCGCCTCTCGGCCGCGGCGGCGCCCCACGGCCTGTACTACAGCCCCGATCCGTCGAGTCAGACCGCCTGCACGATCGGCGGCAACGTGGCGGAAAACGCCGGCGGGCCGCACTGCCTCAAGTACGGCGTGACGGCCACCCATGTGCTCGGGCTGGAGGTCGTGCTCGCCGACGGGCAGGTCGTCGAGCTCGGCAGCCCGGGGGGCGAGCCGTGGGGGCCCGATCTCGTGGGCCTGTTCGTCGGCTCGGAGGGCAACTTCGGGATCGCGACCCGCATCCGCGTGCGCCTGCTGCCCGTGCCGCGCGCCATTCGCACGCTGCTCGCCGACTTCAGCGCGCTGCGGACCGCGGGAGAGGCCGTCTCGGCCGTGATCGCGAGCGGCATCGTGCCGGCGGCCCTGGAGATGATGGATCAGTCATGCATCAATGCCGTGGAAGATTCGGTGTACGCGGCGGGCTATCCACGCGATGCCGCGGCGGTGCTGCTGGTCGAGCTCGACGGCTGCCGCGAGGAAGCCGTGGCGGCGGACGCAGACACGATCGCCGGGATCCTGCGTGCGCACGGCGCGCGCGGCGTCCTCAGCGCCGCGGACGCGAAGCAGCGGGAACGGTTGTGGCAGGGCCGCAAGAAAGCGTTCGGCGCGATGGGCCGTCTGTCGCGCGACCTCGTCGTCCAGGACGCGGTGGTCCCCCGCTCCACACTCCCTGACGTGCTGGAAGCCATCGGCCGGATCGCCACCGCCTACGGGCTCACCGTCAGCAACGTGTTCCACGCGGGCGACGGTAACCTGCACCCCAACATCTCGTTCGACGGGCGCGTGCCCGGCCTCAAGGCGCGCGTGGACCAGGCGAGCGGGGAGATCATGGCGGTGTGCATCGCGGCCGGCGGCACCATCACGGGGGAGCACGGCATCGGGCTCGACAAGCTGCGCTACATGCCCCTGATTTTCGACGGCGACGCCCTTGCCGCGATGCGGGCGGTCCGGCTGGTGTTCGATCCGCTCGAGCGGGTGAACCCGGGAAAGGTGGTACCGATCCACGCCTGTCGTGAATGGTCAGGCGTGCGGACTCACCCCGGGCGCGAGCCCGGGGATCCCCGGGCTGGCGCCCGGGGTGAGTTGTCGGAGTTAGCCCGATGAGCTGGGTCGATCGCGTGCGCGCCCTGCTCGGCGACGACGCCGTGGACGTCGCCGCGACGCCCGACGGCGTGCCGCGGGTGGCTCCCGGGTCGCCCGACGCCGTGGCGCTGTTGCTCGGCACCGCGCGCGAGGAGGGGTGGCGCGTCCGGGTGGAGGGTGCGGGGACGTGGCTGCCGGTCGACGCCCCCGCCGACCTAGCGCTCACCACCCGGCGACTCGACAAGGTCCCGGCGATCGAGCCGCAGGATCTCTCCGCGACCGCCGAGGCGGGCATCGCCTGCGACCTTTTGCGCCAGCAGCTGGCCGACCGCGGGACGTGGCTCGCGCTCGATCCGCCGGGGCTCGCCGGCCGCACGCTTGGGTCGGTGGTCGCGACGGCGACGGCGGGTCCGTTGCGGCACGGGTTCGGGCCCGTGCGCGACCACCTGCTCGGCGTCACGTTCGTCACGGGCGATGGTCGCCTGGTGCAGAGCGGCGGACGCGTGATGAAGAATGTCGCGGGCTACGACCTCACCAAGCTGGCGGCGGGCGGGTTCGGGGCGTTCGGCGTGATCGTGCTGGTGCACCTGCGGCTCCGCGCCCTTCCACGCGCTGACCAGACGCTGGTGCTCGAAGGATCGCGCGAGGACCTAGCCCAGGTAGCGGAGGACATCGCCGCGGCCGCCGTACAGCCGGCCGCGCACGAGCTCATGTCGCCGGCCCTGGCACGGCGCGAGCGCTGGTTGCTGGCCGTCCGCTTCGCCGGCTCGGCAGCCCTGGTGTCCGCCGAAGAAGGCGCGCTGCGCGCCGCCACCGGTGGACGCTTCACCGCGCTGCGCGCGGACGAGGCGCACGCCTTGTGGATGCGCGCCGCCGAGAGCTTCGCCACCCGGCCGGTGACGTTCCGCGTCGGCGCCCTCCCCGACTCGAGCGATGAGCTCATGGACCTGCTGCAGCACCAGGTGGGGGACGAGTGGATCTCCGCCAGCCCCGGCATCGGCGCGATCCGCTGGGGCGGCGAGACTACCGTGGATCGCCTGCGGCGACTGCGGCGCACGCTGGCCGGTCTCGAAGTGCCGCTCACGCTCGAGCGGGCCCCCTGGCCGGTGCGCGCCGCCGTCGGTCACTTCGGGGCCTACCGCGAAGGCGTCGGCCCGCTCGTCGCGGGGCTGCGGCGCACCTTCGATCCAGGCGAGGCGTTCGTGGTGGCGGTCGAAGGCACGGAATGACGGAGCGGGGCGGCTTCGAAGGGCTGGACTCCTGCGTGCATTGCGGCTTCTGTCTCCAGGCGTGCCCCACCTTCCTCGCGACCGGCGACGAATCCGACAGCCCGCGCGGCCGCATCGAGCTCATGCGCGCGCTCGAGACGGGCGAGCTCGCTCCCGCCGATCCGGGCGTGGCCCTGCACCTCGACCGCTGTCTCGGCTGCCGCGGATGCGAGCCCGTCTGCCCCTCGGGCGTGAGCTACGGCCGGGGCCTCGAGGCGGCCCGCGCGCTGCTGACGGAGCGCCGCGGCGTGCCGCCCCTGGTGCGCGCGGCGCTCGGGGCGCTCACCGGCGCGGACGTGTCACGCTTCGTGTACGCCGTCGCGCGGCTACTGCGCGCGTCGGGACTCCCTCGACGGCTCGCCGCTTGGAATCGACTCGGATTCGCGATGGGAATGCTCGCGGCGACGGCGCCGAAGGTTGGTGGAGGACGGAGGAGGTCAGTGGAGGTTGGTAGAGGCGCGCCCCACAGCAACCTCCACCATCCTGCACCATCCTCCACAACCTCCCCCGTCCTGCTTTTTCGCGGTTGCGTCATGGAGGGCCTCTTCTCCCACGTACACGACGCCACCATCCGCACGCTCCAGGTGAACGGTTACGAGATCCGCGAAGTCCCGGCCCAGGTGTGCTGCGGTGCGCTGCACGCGCACGCCGGTCTGCGGGACGAGGCCCGGCGGCTCGCGCAGACTAACGTCGCCGCGTTCGGCGACGACGATACGCCCATCGTCGTCAACAGCGCGGGGTGCGGCGCGATGCTCAAAGAGTACGGTCACCTGGTCGACACACCGGCGAAGGGACGCGCCTTCGCCGCGCGTGTGCGGGACGTCAGTGAGCTCTTGGCCGAGCGCGGACCGCGGCCCGGCGCGCCGCTCGATATGACCGTTGCGTACGATCCTCCCTGTCATCTGCTGCACGCCCAGCGGATCGCAGAGCCGCCAGAGCGCATGCTGCGCGCGATCCCCGTGATGCGTGTGATCTCCATGCCCGACGCGGCACAGTGCTGTGGCAGCGCGGGACTGTTCACGCTGGTGGAGCCCGCGATGTCGCGCGCCGTGCTCGCGCCCAAGCTCGCCTCCCTCGCCGAGGCCCGGCCGCAAGTGGTGGCGACGGGAAACCCGGGGTGTCTCATGCAGCTCGGCGCCGGGCTCGCCGCGGCAGGCGTCCCGGCCACGGTGCGTCACCCCGTCGAGCTGCTCGACGAGTCGTACCGCGGGGCGGGCTATTATGCTTGAGGGATGACGGAAGAGTTGCCGCAAATCGCGCGAGTCGAGCCTGGTGACGTCACGCCGGCGCTCGTCACCGCGCTATACACCGGCGCCGTGGTGTCGCGCGTCGAGGCCGGGGTGGTGGCGCTCACGGGCCCCGGGGCCGTCACGTCCTTGCAGGGCCTGCTGACGAACGACGTCGAGCTCCCCGGCGACGGCTCGTTCGTGTACGGCGCGCTGCTCACACCCAAAGGAATGATCGTCGTGGATGGCTGGGCGGCCCGGCTGGGCGCCACAGTCAGCTACACCGTGCCGGCGGACGCGGGGGGACCCGAGCGCGCGCTCGCGATCTTCACCCGCTCGGTGCCTCCGCGGCTCGCGCGGGTGATCGACCGTACCGCCGACGTGGCGGTCTATCGCCTGGCCGGTCCGGGTGCACTCGCAGTAGCCGTCGCGGCGGGCCTCGACG
>QHUD01000110.1 GCA_003221085.1 Gemmatimonadota bacterium | reverse complement strand
CGCTCGAACGCCCCGTAGGCGCGCTCGTACCGATGGATCTTCTCGGCCTGCTCCTCGGCCACCTGCTCCTTGGTCCCTTTGATCGTGAGCAGGTTCCCCTCGACTGCGATCTTCAGCGCCTCGGACTGCACGCCGGGAATCTCTGCCACCAGACGGATCTGGTCGTGCTCCTCGAAGATGTCCACGAGGGGCACCCACGCGGCCGCAGCCGCCTCGGCGGGCGTCCACTCGAACGCACGGAATGGCTCGTAGAACACGCGCCCCATCCGGCGCTCCAGCTGATACAGGAGATCCAGCATCGGATCCCGCACGGGCTTCGTGATACCGAACATGATCCTTGCCTCCTCTAAGGTGCGCTAGCATCCTAGCCTCCCGCGCGTGAGTGCAGGCTGAAACGGCCCTGAAGTTTTCGAGCATAGCCCTTCATACCTTAGGCCCGTCACCGCGTCGGGATGCTCGTCCCGTGACAGGCCGTGCACATCTGCGGGTTTTTCTTCCTCAATCGGTTCGCGTCGAAGCCGGGACCGTGCGGGTTGATGTGGCGAGCGCGGAGGGCCGAATGGCACGTCAAGCAGTCCTTTTCGACGTGGCACCCGACGCAGGTCTCGAGGCTCTGGCGTGCTGCCTGCCCGTGACCGGCGATGAAGAAATTGTTGAAGTCGTGATAGCCCGGCCGCAACGGCCCTCCTTGCGAAACGAGCCCAGCAGTGGCGTGGCAGGTGGTACAAAAACCAGCGGCGTTGTGGCAGTCGCTGCAGCTGGTCTCGCGAGCGTACGCGGACGCCGGGTGGCGCGCCAGGAAGCCGGCCGGATGGTAGCCCTCGGCTCGGGCCGCGTCTGGCCGATGGCACTCGAGGCAATCGGAGCGAGTGTGGCAACCGGCGCAGGTGGCCGGCACCGCCGCTGCCGCATTGGCGTGCTGCTCGGCGTAGTTCAGGCCGTGCGACGGCGGGCGCCGGCGCGTGACTTCGGCCCCCCGGCCGCGGCCGGGCCCAGCAGGCGGCAGTCCCGCCGCCACCCGAGTGGTCGCTGAGTGACAGGTCAAGCAGCTTTCCCGCGTGTGACACGTCGCGCAGGTCTCGGGCGCGCGTTTGACTGTGGCACCGTGACTCGCGAGAAAACCTGGGTCGTCATGGCTCGCCGGCGCCCGGAGCCCGGCACGAATCGCCGTGGAGCGCGAGTCGGGCTCGAGCGACTGGATCGCCGCCTGCTCGGGCGCGTCCACGTGACACTGCAGGCAGAAATCGCGGGCGTGGCAGGTGGCGCAGTTCGCTCCGGCAGTCTTCGCGCCTGCGCCATGACCGGCGCCGGCCGCGTACCCCGGCTGCTTGTGCGAGGGAGGAGTCGGGAACGATGCGACGTCTTTCGCGGTGAGCCGGGAAGCCCGGGCGAGCGGCAGGTGACACGTCGCGCATGCCGTGTCGGGAGCAGCGAGGTGCGCGGTCCGCACGCCGTGGCAATCGAGACAGCGCTGCGCCTCGAGCGCCGCGACGGCCATCCAAGCGGCCCCTTGCTGTTGGTGGCAGGCGACGCACGCCGCCGGGCGGGCGACCGCACCGCGCGTGTGCCCGAGGTGATCGAACCGCAGGTTGGTGCGCGCCGACTCCCGGCGGGGCTGCCACACCACGCGCTTTTGAATCGGACCGTCATGGCACGATGCGCAGGACCCCGAGTCAGGCCACAGCGAAGCGCCCCGCTCGACCGCGCCGAGGTGGCACGTCGTGCAGCTCGCGAACACCTTGCGGTGCTTCGCGTGATCGAAGCCCACTGCCGTCTGGGCCGGGAGCGACGCCTGCCCGGCGAGTCCCACCCCGAGTAGGAGGAAAAGGCCGCGTTGGGTCACGGCGACCCTTTCTCCGGCATGCCGCGCACCGCAGACGGGATGCCTCCCACGTCCGCGCCGCCGCCGAACAGCATGATCACGCGCGCGCTGACCCGCACCTGGTCCCAACTGAACGCGGCGGGATCGGGCCGCTTACGATCCTCGGCGCAACGGCTCGCATCCAGCTTCACCCGGAGGCGCGAAGCGGGCCGGTAGTCAACCGCAAGGCCGATCAGATCGAGGGACGACTCGTCGAAGCGAAACTCGAGCGGCCGATCGAGCGTGGCGGCGTGAGCCGTGAGCGACAAGCGGTCGCCGCCGGTGTACGTGACCCCGCCTTCGAACCCACGCGACGACGCGCCCGGACCGAATTCCGCGCGGTACCCTCCGTCCAGTACCCAAGAGGGAGCGAGGGTAAAGGTCGCACCCCACGAAAACCGCCAGCCGGAGTTCTCGGCGCTCACGAGCGGCGTCGCGGTCTCGCTGTTGGCGAAGCGGTAGTGCTCGCCCTGCGCGCGCAGCGCCAGCCGCGCCAGCGGCTTCAGGGCCACCGATCCGTCCACGGCGGTGTACGGGACCGGGCTGAACGCGCCCCAGATGGTCCACAAGTCGAAGTGCGGACGGTAGCGTCTCACACCGGCGGTGGCGTTGACCCGACCGCCCGGCGTCATGTAGCCGAGCGTCGCGGACGCGCTGCCCCACCAACCTTGCGCAAGGTCGTAGTCGGCTCCCCCGGCGAGCGTCACCCCGGTGTAGGGCCGGGCCATGACATCGAGCCCGACCCGCTCCGACACGAAGTAGTCGACACTGGGATCGACCTCGCGTTCATACGAGAGGCGCGCGTCGACGCGCGGCGACGTCCACCCCGCACCCGCCCCTGCCACGATGGTGCGCTCGGGCGGCCGGAATTCGTCCAAGGGATTGAGGGCGGGGCTCGTGACCGGAAGGACGCTGCCGCGCCACAGCCCCCACCCCGCGTACGCGGTCGCATCGAGCCTCGTGCGCGGTTCACGCACCGTGACGCGACCGCCGTCGAACCCGGTGAACCCGAACCGCGTGGCCACGGTCTGGCGGCCGAGCTGGGCCGTCCACCGCTCGGCGGCATACTGGGCATAGCCCTCGAGGAGCTGAACGTGCGAGCTCGTCCCCGGCCAATTGTCCCCGCTACCCAAGTCCCCGACGGCTCGCCCGATCGCCCGTACGCTCAACCCCGCCCTGCCGAGGCCCCACACGGTGACATCGGCCGTGGTGCTGACCGGGGCGGCGTGTACGATCGGACCGGGCCGGTAGAAGGTGCAGTAGCCGGTGGGATTGCACTGAAAGGCGTATCCCGGCACGGTCGCGGTATCGATCGCGGCGACGCTGTCGAACGCGACGCCGCGATAAGCGACCGACTGCAGCCGGCTGTCCACCCGCAGGCGGTACCCCTGCGCGGCGAACCGGGTGGGCGCGAGCGCTGCCAACACGAGCCCGAGGACGATGACCCGAGTCGCCCTCATGAACCGCCTCTGGCACTCAGCAGGCGGTGGCGGAACGCCTCAGGGGTCGCACTGAAGTGACACAGCGTGCATTCTCGTGCGGGATAGTGATCGGCTTGTTTCGCATGACAGGCGATGCAGAGGGTACGCCCGGGTACGAGCCGTGCGACGACGGCGGGCGCGTGGCAGGCGTCGCACCCGACGTGCGCCTCCGCCGGCGGGGCGTGCGCGGCCTGGACCTCCGGGGTATCGCCCGGATGGCATGCGCTGCACATCCGCCCGCGGGCCTGGTGGTCGTCGTGGCACGTGGCGCACGCCGCGGTCTTGGGATCGGGATCGAGCGAGACGGGCGTCGTGTGACACGCGACGCACTGCAGCGCGCGATGCGTCGCGTGCTCGAAGCGCGCCGCGTGGTCGCGGCGCTGGCGACCGGCTACCGTGACTTGAACGGTCACAGACTCCGGCGCGGAGAGCTCGGTGGACCGGTGGCACGCTGTGCAGTCGCTCGTCTTGGGGGCCTGATGGTGGCAGATCTGGCAACCGCGGGGCGGTTGGAAGGTGAGCCGGCTCCGCTGGCTCTCGGACGTATGGCAGGTGATGCAAGAGAATTTCTTGTGTCGCGCGTGGGGAAACGTGTCGGCGGCTGCGACGTTCCCGCCGCGCGGGGCGCCCCCCGGCGGCGGATCGTCAAAAAAAGGTCCGTCCCCCTTGCCCTTTCGGGGACCAAACGGCACCACCGCCGGCGCCGCCGACAGGCGCCGCAGCGCCGCCGTCGTGTCGAACGGGAGCGGTGGGTTCATTCCCTTCCCGGCCCGGCGTTGCTTCACAGCCGCGTGGCAGCCGGCGCAGTCGCTCGCGTCCACTTTCGCATGATGCGGCTCGTGGCAGAGGGTGCAGTTTTGTGCGACCGCCGCGTGGTTCTTGCCCACGTGAAACGCGTCGCGCCAATCCGCGTGGCACTTGGCCGAGGCGCACGTCTGCGCCGCTTCGGCGGGCTGCTTCTGGACGTGCGGGTTGTGACAGAATCCGCAGGTCCCCCGGTGCGGGTCGCGCGCCGGGTCGAAGTCCGCGAGGATCGCCTGCATCTGATGGCACGAGAAACACTGCTTGAAACGTGGGACCAGCGTGCCGCGCGCGGAGTCGCGCGTCGCGAGCGCCGGGACTTCGGTGGTGAAGGCGTGGCACGTCGTACAGTGCGCGTCCGTCTGGGTGCTCATCTTGGCGAGGGTGATGCGCACGTTCACGTGACAGCCGGCCTGCGCGCACGTCGAATCCACCGGCACGAAGCGGTGCACCTCGAGGCCGTGGCACGTGACGCACTGCACGGTCTTCAGGGCGCTCGAATCAGACTCGAGGTGCGTGCGATGCCCCGCGGTGGACGCGATGCGCTGCCAGGTCTGCTTCGCGTCACCACGGACGTGACAGTTCGCGCAGATGCGGGTCGGCACCTTGGCGTGTTTGCCGATCTTCTCCGGCCGCTCGGCCACCCAGAGGTACAGTTGTCGGACGTTGGCGTACATCCCCTGCTGGTGGCAGGCGTGGCACGAGAGGGAGTCGTGCTTCGAGCCCGCGAAGCGCTGGAACGGCGCCTTCATCACGTGGCAGCCGGTGCAAAACCCGTTGTTGTGCTGCATATAGTCCCAGCTGACGACGCCGAAGGCTGCGAACCCGAGTACCACGGCCGTGGCGCCCGCCGCCAGGCCGATCGTCAGGCCGCGCGGGCGGGACACGATCCACGCCATGATCGCCCCGCGGCGGTGCCACAGCAGCACGAGCACGATCGCGGCGACGATCACGCCGACAATGAACCCGGCGATCTGGAACCACTGGGGGAGATTGAAGAAGAACCGCAGGACGGCGGCGACGCCGCCCGGCAGCGGGGGTGGACCGACGGCGACCTGCTGGAGCGTCAGCATGGCGGTCCCCCTACGCTATGCAAAACTGGGGGCCCGGCAACCCGCCCGGGCTCAGGGGCCTTGGAGAGTCGAACGGCCGCCAGCTAGCGCTGACTCAGGCGCATCCGTACGCCGGGCGGCGCAGTCATCTGCACATTGAGCCGCGGCGGCGCTGGCAGGGCGTACGTCGTGTGTAGCGCGTCGATCGACGACGTGAGCAGGGCCACGAGCAGGAACGGGTTGTGCACTCCGTTCCCGGACGCCATATGCGTGGCGAAGCTCTTGCCCAGGACCGTGCCGCTGAGGAAGTACGCCCGGTTGTCCGTGGCAGCGAGGGCGGCGTTGAACAGCGCCCCTTTGGCCACCGTCGTGACATTGCTGCCGAAGTTGATCGCGGCCGTGTCCGCCGCCGTCGCCGTGGCCCGCTGCGCCCGAGCGACCAGCTGCGGGATCAGACCGCCGTCGGTCGAATCGATCACCCCGTTGGCGTTCGCGTCGGTCCAGATCTGGTCGAGCAGGTTGTCGATGTTGCCCTTCGTGGCCAGATAGGCATTCCGCGCGACGCTCGGTCCCCCGATGTGGCATGTACTGTTCGAGCACGCGACGAAGCTGTGCATCGTGTCGGGCCCAGTCGCGGTGGCGCACGGCACTGGAACTCCGTTGCTCGCCTTGGTGCACGGGATGGCTTCGAACAGATGGCCTACGCTGTTCTGAATGAGAACTCCGTTCGCGTCGGTGATGGTGGTGAACGCGACGTGACAGGTGGCGCACAGCCGCGCGTTCGCGGCGGAGCCGTGACTGCTCACGATCTGGTTCGTGTCGTACGCGAAATTGGGCGGGATCCACCCGATGTTCTGCCCGATCACGAGCAGGCCTTGGGCCCCATGCGCCCCGCGGGCCGGCGACGTGGCGGTCGCGACGCCCCACGGCGGGGTGCCACTGCGGGAGTGACACTTGATGCACAGGTTGTCCGTCGTCGGCTCCGAAATCGACGCGCGCAGCTTAGTTGGTCGTGACGCCGAACTTCACCTGCAACGCGGCCTTTCCCTCGTGACACGGTGCACAGCTGGCGTTCGCCGCAGCGTGCGAGAAGGCGGGACCGGACCCGTGTGCGGACCCGACCCACTGATCGACAAACGGCTCGTGCGTGCCCGTGTGACACCCGCCACACCCGTTGGCGAGTCCCGTATCGACGTGGATCGAGGCCAGCGGCACGTTCGAGAGGGTAGGAGAGGAGGCGTGCGTGAAGCCCGGCCCGTGGCAGCTCTCGCACTGCACGTCGTGGTACGCCGAGTCCGCGACGAGCGTGTAGCCGGCCGGGTGCCCGACCTTGTTGCCGAGCTGCGACACGGAGTGGCAGCCGTTGCAGGACGCCTGGGCATGACCCGAGGCCTGCAAGTCGGCCCACGCCAGCGCGTGCTTCGTAGTCTTCCACGCCGCCTGCGTGCCGACGTGACAATTGCCGCAGTTCGTCTGCTTGTCGCTGACCGTGAAGTAGCCGAGGAACCCGTTTGTGGTGTCTTTGCCCTGGACGAACGGCCGCGTCACGTACTGGATCTTCTCGGTCGTACAGCCGCCGAACCCGAGCACCGCAATGACGACTGCACGAACTGCACGAGGTCGCCTCATGACTCAACACCCCAATCGTGGCAAGCCAGGCGGAAGTGTTGCGCGCTCGGCTTTGGGTGTCAAACGCTTGTCTTCATGGTTTCTTCATGTTGTGCGACGCAGAGGTTGCTTGGCTGTTGCGCGGTTGCCACGACCCTCCCGTGTCGTCCGGTTCCCTTTCGCTCAATCAAGTTCGCTCAATCAAGCTGAGAGTCGGAACAGCGGATAGGGATCCGTCGTGAGCAGGAGCGCATACGCCGCGACCCGCAGCCACCATCGGAACGTTCCCACGACGAAGTCGAAGAGCGAGGGCGGGTAGCGCCCCGTGAATAGAATGACGAACCAGGCGATGATGACGCAGACGCGCGCTGCGACGCAGAGGAAGCACAGCACCACGTAGTGTGGAATCGCCAAGAACCACTTGATCAGCGGCAGCCAGCGATTCAGGTCGCGCATGGCGGCGGGTACGCAATTTCGATATGCACCGCCTGCTCGTCGTCCGTCGACGGATATTCGTCCAGCAGCAGCGCGAGATACGCCCAGACGCGTGCGCCGAACCGCGTCAGCGCCAGGTTCCAGTCGAACCACCAGCGGGGGTACTTCTGGCGGAACAGGAGCATCAGCACGGTCGCCAAGAACACGATCCCGCCTGATCCGACGACGTACGTCGCTGATTCGGCGCGAACCGTGGACCTGGTGACGAAGGCGAGGACGATGGCGATGGGAATGACCGTGAACGGCCGGAAGAAGGTCGTCAGTCGGCTCAGTTCCCGCTCCGGGTAGTCGATCTCGAGAGTCGCCGGGAATCTGGTGTGGACGTTATTCATCGTTCTCCCTCCTCCGCGCGTTCTTGATCAGTGCGGCAGCAGCGAACTGAACGTAGCGCCCAGGTAGTACGGCCACACCACGCCGCGAGGCCAACCATTGAAACTGCAGCCGCCCTCGCGAGTCTCCTTGGCGCCCGCCTCCGCGTCATCCACGTGGTAGAGCCAATACGCAACGGTCGCGTGGTGCCACAGGACCCTGACGAGAAGACGTTCTTCCGCGAGTCGGTCGAGACGTTCAAGCGGCTGGCTTCGACCTTCGTTGCCGAATCCGACATGGTTGTGCGTCAGGGAGAATCGGCCAGCACGATCGCGGCGGAGGCTACACGATGGAAGGCGGATGTGGTGGTCGTGGGTTCGCACGGGAATACCGCACCCGCAGCGCATTGAGGATCACCGCGGCGTCGAGCCCCTCCTGCAACACCGCCCCGATCGGCGGGGCCAAGAGGCCCTGACTCGCGATAACCATCAGCACGAAGCTCGCGCCCAGACCCACCGTGATGCTCTGGAGCGCAATCCGGCGCATCCGCCGGCTGATCGCCATCGCGTCACCGACCCGCGCGATGTCGTCTACAAGCAGCACCACGTCCGCCGCTTCCGCCGAGATCGCCGTGCCGTGGGCCCCCATCGCGATGCCGACAGTTGCCGCGGCCAGCGCTGGCGCATCGTTGATCCCGTCTCCCACCATCACCGTCGTCCCGTAGCGACGCTTCAATTCCTCGACTGCGGCCACCTTGTCCGAGGGAAGCAGGTTCGCCCGCACGGTGCGGATGCCGGCCTGCGCCGCGATCACCTCGGCGCTCGCTTCTCTATCCCCGGTCAGCATCACCGTCTCGGTCACCCCCAGCACCGCCAGACGTTGCATCAATGACGGCACCTGGTGCCTGAGCCGGTCGGCAAATTCGATGGCGCCGGCCAGGCGGCCATCGACGCTCACAAATGCCGTGGTGTGGTCGTCCGGCCGGGGCGGCACTGCGATCCCACGGCCCGCGAAGAACCCGGCCGACCCGACCGCGACCGGGTGTCCGTCCACGAGCCCCGTCACCCCCGAGCCCGGAGTCTCATGGAACTCGGCGGCCGTTCCGATCGACCCGAACCGACGCCGGCCCGCGTCGACAACCGCTCTGCCGAGATGATGCGAGGACAGCTGCTCGACGGCCGCAGCCATCCGGAGGATCTCATCAGGCGCTACCCCGTCCGTGGCCTGGACGCGCTCCACGATCGGTTGGCCCAGCGTGAGGGTCCCCGTCTTGTCGAACACGACGGCCTGCGCCCGGCCCAGCTGCTCGATCGCCGCACCGGTCTTGACGATGACCCCGAGGTCAGCGGCACGAGAGATCCCTGCGATGATGGCCACGGGCGTCGCGAGGATAAGGGGGCAGGGCGTCGCCACCACCAGCACGGCGAGCACGCTGGTGGCACTGCCGGTGACGAGCCACGCCACACCGCACATCGCGAGCGTGATGGGCGTGAACCACACGGCGAACCGATCGGCGAGCCGCTGGATCGGGGGCCGCTCCCGGCGGGCCCGCTCCACGAGGCGCACGATCTGTTCGTACTGGCTCTCTCCTGCGGCGCGGACGGCCCGCATGTGCAGCGCACCGTCCAGGTTGAGACTGCCCGAGAGCAGGAGCGTGCCCCGCACCGCGTGCAAGGGCAGCGGCTCCCCGGTGAGCGCGGACTGATCGACCGCCGAGATTCCCTCGGTAACCTCGCCGTCCACCGGCACCAGATCCCCGGGACGGACTAGCAGCAGGTCACCGACGGCGATGGAGTGCACGGGCACCTCTTCCACCTGCTCGCCCCGGAACCGGCGGCCGACCTTGGGAGCTCGCGCCAGGAGCGCCTCGAGCGATTGCGAGGCACGGCCCATGGCGTACCGTTCGAGCGCCTCGCCTCCCGACTGCATCAAGGCGATGACGGCGCCTGCGAAGTATTGCCCGAGGGCAAGGGCCGTGACGATCGCGAGCATCGCGACGATGTCGGCGGCGAAGCGTCCCCGCAGCATGCCACGCAGCGTCTGAACGACGAGCGGCCCGCCGCCGGCCAGCAGCGCAGTCAGGAACGCCCACTGCCCGACCTCTGGCACCGCGAACACGAAGCGGGCGGCGAGCCCCGCTACGAGCCCGGCGGCCACGATCAAGGGAAGCGGGTACAGTCTCACAAGCCGCAAAGTCATCGCGTCTCCTCACTCGGCTCCAGCGGGAGAGTCGCCAACCCATCGTGAGGCTTTCCTGAACATGGGGTGAAGGTCCCTCAGGCCCGGGCCTTCACGCAGAATTCATCGACGCTTCAGCGAGCCAACGTTAGAGTGGGTTCGACGGGAGGCGATGAGTCTTATGATCCTAGTGCCCGTGGCGTTGCTCTGCGCGACTATCGCGCTGAACGGGGCTGCAGCGTGGTCGCTCAGGGAGACGGCGTCGCCGCGCGTCGGCTGCGAGCCCCCGGAGGGCGTGGCGGTGCGGGTCGTGTGCCCCCTGTTAGGTGTAGCCGCCGCGGTGCGGGTGGCTGTCAGCCTCGCCAATCCCGCCTTCGTCGTGGTGTCGTGCGAACGCTTCCCCGACGGGGCGTGCGAGTGCGATCGCGCGTGCTTCCCGCTCGATCTGGAGCGCCGTCGGCCGTTCGGGATTGCCGCGCGCGCGTAGATCGTCAGAACGGTGTGAACCCCGGCGATCCGAACCGCTGCATCTGCAGGTGCTGCCACAGGGGTACCGCGTACGCGATGAGCACGAGCACGACGGCGACCACGGTCCACAGGCCGTAGCGATCGAGCAGCCCCGCCCGCGGGCTGACGGGCTCGAGCGGCTCGGCCCACTCGATCGGCTGGGGCGCGGACTTCTTGCCGGCCAGCCCGGTCCCGAGCATCACCAACATGAAGAACGCGGCGCTCGTGAACAGGAACAGCCCGCCCACCGCCGAGACGTCGGTGAGGCCGCGCCACGCGTGCGCCACGGCGCTGCCGCCGTAGCTCGCGTCGTAAATACGCCGGGGCATGCCCATCAGCCCCGTGATGTGGTTCGAGATCGAGAACAGCACCATGCCGATGAACCAGAGATACGGCTGCACCTTCGCGAGCAGGCCGAGCTCGAGCTCGCGCCCCGTGAGCCGCGGCAACAGCCAGTACGCCGTGCCCATGAAGGTGAGCGCCGTGGCGCTTCCCACGGTCAGGTGGAAGTGTCCCTGGATCCACGCGGTATTGTGCACCACCGCGTTCATCCCGTAGGCCGCGTTGATCGCGCCGCCCACGCCGCCCACGGCAAACAAGAGCATCGAGAGCAGCACGCTCGCCACCAGGGGGTCGCCCCAGGGGAGCTTCTTGAGCCAGTCGACCAGCCCGGTCGCACCCTTCGCCCGCCCCGCCACCTCAAGCGACGCCGTCACGGTGAACGCCGTCACGAAGCTTGGGAACAGGATGCCGAAGGTGAGCACCGCGTGGAACAGCTTCCAGGACGCGGGAATGCCCGGATCCATGAACTGGTGATGGAATCCGACCGGCGTGGACAGCACGATGAACAGGATGAACACGAGCCGCGCGAGCGGATCGCTGAACAGCTTGCCACCCGCGACCTTCGGCAGCACTGCGTACCACACGACGTAAGCGGGGAGCAGCCAGAAGTACACGAGCGGATGCCCGAAGTACCAGAACAGCATGCGCGCGAGCTCGGGATCCACGGTCTTCGTCAGGCCGAGGGACCAGGGGATGAGCAGGAACAGCATCTCCGCCGCCACGCCCACGGTCGCGATCAGCCACACGATGACCGTGGCCAGCATCCCGTGGAGCGCGAGCGGCGCGGGCTGGCCCGCGTGCTCCCGTTTCCAGGCGAGATAGCTGCGGATGATCACGAAGCCCCAGATCCACGACCCGACCACCAGCAGCGTTGCCCCGATGTAGAAGGCCGGATGCGCCTTGAGCGGGGGATAGAACGTGTACAGGACCGTGGCTTTCCCCGAGAGGATCGCGGCGACGGTCGCGAGCGTCCCCGCGAGCGCGATCCAGTAGCCCGCCCATGCGAGGGCGCGGTGCGGCACCGCTCGCCCGAGGGTGCGCTCCGCCACGACGTAGCCGAACGCCATGATGAAGAACGTCGTGAACACGAGCGCCATCAGGGTCCCGTGCGCCGTCACCGAGAGGTAGTACATCTTGGCCGAGCGCCACGGCAGGTCGAGCGCGGCGCGGGACAGCGCCTGCATCAGCGCCATCGCGGACGCGACACCGAACGCGAGAATCGCGACCCACAGGTTCGCGAGCGCGAGCCGACCCGTGCGGTCGCTCATGGCTTCGCCTCCTCGACGATCAGCTTCGCCGACATGAGGTGATGCCCCAACCCGCAGTACTCGTTGCAGACGATGAGGTACTCGCCCGGCCGCTGGAACACGGTGGTGAACTGGCTCACGTAGCCGGGCACGAGCATCGTGTTCGCGTTGGTACCCACGATCAGGAACCCGTGCGTCACGTCGGTGCTGGTCATCCGGAAGGTGACGCGCTTGCCGGCGGGCACGCGGATCTCGGCCGGGGTGAAGCCGTACATCATCCCGAACGCGACGACGGTGGCGCCGTTCGCGTCCACGGTGACCGCCGGGTGGGCGAAGCGGGGATCCTTGAAGACCTGCGTCGGGTCGATCGTCTCGACATGGCTCGGCGGCTGCAAGGCGCCGCCGACTCCGGTGACGAGCACGATCGCGATGAAGGCGGCGATGATGCCGCCCGCCGCCCACATCCAGATCTTCTCGTAGAGCGGCACGTTCATGGCGTCACCCCGCCACGGCGCAGGTAGACGAACACGTACACGGAGAGCCAGCTGGCCACGAACAACAGCCCGTACAGGGCCATGAGGAACAGGGTCCCCTTCGGGTGGCCCATCTGCGACTGAGGCTCGGACACGGGGTCTCCTCGGATCAGTACTTGGCCTGCATGTACGCCACGCCCTTGTCGACCGTCCGTCGCCAGGCCGATTCGACGGCCGGCGTGAACTGGGGGTCGCTGTCCCGCACCGTATCGATCAAGGCCTCGATGAATGGCTGATACATCGAGGGGTCGACACCCAACTCCCGCCGACTGTGTCGCTCGGCCACCCGCGCGAGGATCGTCGGCTCCCGCTCCGGTTGGTTCGGGAAGATGAGCAGGAGGCCGAACGCGTGCCGCAACAGGTTGTTCTGCCGCTCAAAGTCCGTGTGCGCGAACCGCGACTTCGCCTGTGGGCAGCGGACGAAGAAGTTCCGGTAGAAATCCTCGCAGAAGTGCTCAGCGGCGCAGCACCGGTCGTAGCTTGCCTTCGCCGCGGCCATCGTCGCCCGGTCCACTTCCTTCCCGCCCCGGCTCATGCCGCGTGCCTCGCGTTTGTTACGCCGCCCAGCACGCACTCCAGCCGCACGCCGCCGCTCGGCACGTTGACCGCCCGGATGGTGCCACTATGCAGGCTCGTCACCGCGGCGACGACCGCGAGCCCGAGCCCGGTTCCCGTCCCCCGGGTGCGGGCCTGGTCCGCGCGGTAAAACGGCTCGAACAGATGCGCCAGTTCATCGTCGGCCAACGGCAGGCCGGAGTTCTCGACCGCGAGACGCAGGCCTCCCCCTGTGGCCGTGGTGGCGACCACCACTGCGCCGCCGTGCGGCGCGAACTTGACGGCGTTATCGAGCAGCTCCTCGATGAGCCGGCGGGTGAGCGCGGGATCGAGCGCCAGACTGCCGAGCCCGGGATCGAGCTCGGTGCGCACGGTAAGGTCCTTTTCTTCGATCCGCCCACGGATCCCGTCGAGCTCGCGGCGGATCAGCGCGTTCACGTCGGTGGGAACCCAACGCGCGGCCAGCAGGCCGGCCGCCGCACGGGTGATGAGCAGCAAGTCCTCGCTCATCGCCGTGAGGCGGTCGATCTCCTCGAGACCGCTGCGCAACACGCGCTGATAGTCCCGGGGGCTCCGCTCCGCCCGAAGCGCCACCTCGATCTCGCCCCGTAGTGCCGTGAGCGGCGAGCGCAACTCGTGGCTGACGTCCGCCGTCAGCCGCCGCTGGTTCTTGAACGCCGCGTCGATGCGCTCGAGCATGCGGTTCAAGACCGCGACCAGTCCCCGGTACTCGTCGGTCTCGGCGTGCGCCACGATCCGCTGGCCGAGCGTGCCCGCTTCAATGTGCGTGGCCTGTTCGGTGATCTCGTAAACCGGCCGCACCGCCGATCCCGCGAGCCACCACGCTCCGACCAGGGTGGCGCCGGTCCCGACCGCTACGACAGCCGCCAGCACCAGCAACAGCTCGCGGTGCATCCCGGCCGCGGGGCCGAGCACCACGGCGTACGCTGCCGCTGCCGCCACCACCAGGCCTATGCCCATGGTGGCCGCAAACCGGACGGCGAGCGCACGTCGCAGCGACCGGGTCACTCCTCTTCCCGATCCGGGGACACGAGCCGGAACCCGACGCCCCGCACGGTGTGGAGCAGCTCAAGCTCCGAGGCCTCTTGGAGTTTGCGGCGGAGATTGCCCACATGGACGTCCACCACGTTGCTCTCGGGGTCGAAGTGCAGATCCCACACCTTCTCGAGCAGCTCGGTACGCCGGATCACCTCCTCCGGCCGCAGCAGGAAGTGCTCGAGCAGCTGGAATTCCTTGGGCGTGAGCTCGAGCTTCTTGCCCTTGACCTTGACCTTGTGCTTCAACCGGTCGAGCTCGACCGGCCCATAGCTCAGGAGCTCGGTGCGGCTCGCGCCGCCACGCCGGATCAGTGCTCGCACGCGGGCCAGCAGCTCGTCGAACTTGAACGGCTTGGCGAGATAATCGTCGGCGCCAGCGTCGAGCCCGCGCACCACGTCCTCCGTGGTGTCCCGCGCGGTGAGCATCAGGATGGGCGTCTTGCGTCCCTCGCGCCGCAGCTCGGTGGCCACCTGAAGGCCGTTCTTTTTCGGGAGCATCACGTCCAGCACGACGAGGTCGTAGTCGTACACGTGCGCCAGGGTCGTGGCCTCCTCGCCATCGGGCGCGACGTCCACGGCGTACCCTTCCTCGCGCAGGCCCTGCTCGATGAAACCCGCGACTTTGCGATCGTCTTCCACGACAAGGATTTTCATGGGTCGGAAAATAAGGAGCAGGCGTAGAACTGATTCTAAAGAATCGATGAAGGAATCTTCACGTGGCGTCGGGTGGCCGCCGCGGTAGGACCAGAGTGAAGGTCGCGCCCGGCCCGACCGCATTTTCGACGACCAGCCGTCCCCCCATCACTTCGGCCAAGCGGCGCGACACGGGAAGCCCGAGTCCGGTCCCGAGCCCCGAGTGCGGGTCGAAGCGTTCAAACGGCTCGAAGATGCCCGCCCGCAGCTCGGGTGGGACGCCGGGCCCATGGTCGACCACCCGGAACCGCACGTCGGACCTACCCTGCTCGACCTGCACGGCGACCGTCTCCCCGTCGGGGCTGTGTCGCACCGCGTTGGTGAGCAGGTTGACGAGGATCTGCTCGAGCCGCACGGGGTCGGTCCGCAAAGTCGCGGTGCCGTTGGAATACTCGGTCAGGAGCCGCACCTGCTTCGTCTCGGCCGCGGGCTCGACGCCCGCCATCGCGCGCGCGACCGCGGCGGCGATGTCGACGTCGTGCCAGACTGGCCGAACCTTCCCCGCATCGAGGCGCGTCAGGTCCAGGAAGTTGTTCAGCAGCGTGATCGTGCGTTCGGCGCCTTCGTACACCTCGTGCGCCGCCCGCGCGTCCTGTTCGGGCGACTTACCACGCACCAGACGCTGGGCCCACCCATACACCCCCGTGAGGGCGTTCCGCAGCTCGTGGTTCATCATGGCCGAGAACAGATCCCGCTGCCGTTGCATCGCCTCCACCTGGCCGACCAGCCGCTGGCTCTCGTCGTGCAGCCGGGCGTTCTCGACGGCCACGGCGGCGTGCGCGGCGAGGAGCACGGCGATCGCCTCGTCCTCGGGGGTGAACTCGGTCGCGCCGACCTTCTCGGTGAGGTATAGGTTGCCGAACACTTCACCGTGGCTCACGATCGGGACGCCCAGAAAGGACTTCATGGCCGGATGGTGCGGCGGAAAGCCAAAGCGCTTGGGATGCTTGTTGATGTCCGCCGTCCGGATCGGCTTGGGGTCGCTGATCACGAGCCCCAGAAGACCTCGCCCGGTCGGCGGATCCCCGATGCGACGCCGCTCTGCCTCGGAAAGGCCGGACGTCACGAATTGACTCAACGACTTCTGGTCCGGCGCTAGCACGCCCAGGGCCGCATACCGCGCCTCGACCACCTCGCGGGCGGAGTCCGCGACCTGCTGCAGCACCTGATCGAGGGAGCGCTCGGAAAAAATGGCGAGGCCGGCCGACAGCAGGCGCTCGAAGCGCCGCCGCACGCGCAACGCTTCGGTAGTGGCCTTCGGGGCTCGCCTTCGGGGGCGCTTCTTGGGCAACGGCACCTCGCACGCTGAACCGGCTCTCACGAGTGAAACAGTATGAACGGTGCGCGGCGGAGAAGCTAGCCTCACCGTGCGTTCAGCATTTCTTCAGCCAAGGACTCCTAGGATGTGGGTCAGGAGGACCTGGTAATGACAGCACTTCGAAACATCCTCGTCGCCGTAAGGCCCGGCTCGCTGGACTCGCACCCGCTGCGGAGTGCCATGGCGGTGGCCACGAGAGCCCGGGCCAGACTCAGCGGGCTCAGCGTCGCGCCTTCTCCAAGGGCACGCGCTCACATCGAGTCCACCCTGGCAGAAGGGATCCCGATGCACACCGCCCTCGGCATCCCGGCGATCGAGATCGTCCGCGAGGCGGAGTCGAAGGGAACAGATCTCCTCGTGCTCGGTCGGGAGCTCTCCCCTCAGATGGATCTCCGTCACGACGGGAACACCGTCGAGGGGACGGTGCGGCGGGCGCGCATACCCTGCCTCGTCGTGCCGCGCGGGCAGGAGAAGTTCGGCCGCGTGCTCGCGGCCGTCGACGGCGGCCCCGACTCGCGGGACGTGATGGCAGCGGCGCTCCTGGTCGGCCGGCTATTCGACGCGTCGGTGCGCGCGGTCCAGGTCGAGGCAGCGATCCTGGCGGGGGTGGGCGCGTCGACCGGGCTGCACGAGGTCCCGCCAGCCGGCGGGGACGAGACCATCATCTGCCAGGGAGATCCGGTCTCGGAGATCCTGCGCGTGGTGCGCGACGAGGACGTGGACCTGCTCGTGTTCGGGCACCACCGCGGGGGCCCCATCAGCTCCCACGCGACGAGTGGGGTCGCCGCACGGTTGCTGCAGCGCGCACCTTGCGCGGTGCTGACGGTTCCGATCTGAGGCGAGTATGAGCGCGACGAGTCACGCAAACACGCGATACGGGATCGCCAAGTCTGTCCCGCTCCCCTACGAGGAGGCAGTCGAGCGGACCAGGGCGGCACTCCAGAAAGAGGGCTTTGGCGTGCTCACGGAGATCGACGTGAAGGCGACGTTGAGGAAGAAGCTCGATGTCGATTTCCGGAAGTACGTGATCCTCGGCGCCTGCAACCCGTCACTCGCGTACCAGGGCTTCCAGGCCGAGCTCGACATCGGCCTTCTCCTGCCGTGCAACGTGATCGTGTACGAAGAGGAGCCAACCCGCTCGCGGGTCGCCATCCTCGACCCGGTGGTACAGCTCTCGATCACGGGACGCAAAGATATCGAGCCTCTGGCGCACGAGGCCAAGCAGAGGCTCGAGCGGGCGCTCGCAGCGATCTGAAGGCCGTCAAACCTTGGCCGTCGCCACCGCGCCAACGATGTCGGTTTGCGAGATCACGCCCACCAGCACGCCCCGGTCCTCGACGAACAGCCGCTGCATCTCGAGGTACAGCATCTCGCGAGCCGCGTCACGCAGGTCGGCATCGGGCGCGATCGTCACGGGCCACGACGCCATGATCTCGAGCGCCAGCGTCTCGTCGAACAGTCTGTCGCGCGCCCGAGCACTCTTCATTGCGTGCTCGGCCTTGAGGATCTCGCGGGTCGACAGCACACCGACGGCGCGTCCGTAACGGTCCAGCACCGGGAGCGCGGACACCTGTGCCTCGGCGAGCGCGGCAACGGCGTCCGCGACCGTGGCGTCGTCGCTGATGGTCTTCAGGGGCGTTTGCATCAGTTCCGCGACTCTCATAGAGCCTCCAGTGCCCTGAAACCTCATGCGATGCACATGAAAGAGAGTTGAAGCCGGTCGTAACAGAAGCTCACTAGCCGGCGAGCGATACCCCGATCAATCGGCCGATCCCGAAGGTGAGGCCCGCGGCCGCGAGCCCGAACAAGACCTGGCGCACCCCGGTGTAGACGAGCCCGCGACGCGTCAGCAAGGTGATCCCCGCGCCGATGAGGAACAGGGCGACGGCACTCGCGCCAAGACTCGCCGCGACGGCGTTCAGTCCCGTGAGGAACACGAACGGTGCGAGCGGGACGACCGCACCCAGCGCGAACAGCAAGAACGACGTGATCGCCGCCTCCCAGGCGGAGCCACCCAGCACCTCGGGGTCGACCCCGAGCTCCTCGCGCGCCAGGGTATCCAGCGCCTCCTCGCGATTGGCGATCAGCCGCCCCGCAAGGGCCCGGGCCTGGTCCTCCGGCAAACCCTTGGCCCGGTAGATCAGCGCGAGCTCCTCTTCCTCCTCCTCCGGCAGGGCCGCAAGCTCCTCGGCCTCGGTCTGGATTTCCCGCTGATACAGCTCGCGGGAGCTCTGCACGGACAGCCACTCGCCGAGTGCCATCGAGCCCGCCCCCGCGAGCAGCCCCGCGAGGCCGGTGATGAGAATCCCCCGGCCCGAGAGCTGGGCGCCCGCCACGCCCATCACGAGGCTCAGGTTTGACACCAATCCGTCGTTCGCTCCCAGGACGGCCGCGCGCAACGCATTCCCGCCCACCGACCGGTGACGGCCCTCGAGCCGGACGAGCGAGCTCCCCTCGAGCCCTTGGCCGGGTCCGATGATGGTCTGGAGCAGGCGGGCGTGCGAGCGTTCCTGGCCCGGCAGGCCGGCGGCGCGCGCTTCGACCTGGGTATCGTACTGCCTCGAGTCCACACGCTCGAGCGATGCCACGGTCGGCAATACGACCTGCGCGCCGAAGCGGCGGGCGAGCCAGCCGAGCGCGCGCGTCCGCCAGCCGGGTCGCGGCGGCGGTATGCTCGCTCCGGCGGCGCGCAACTGGTCCTCCCAGTGTCCGGCGTGCCGTTCTTCGGTCGCGGCCAGCCGCCCGTACACCTCGGCGAGCTGGGGCCGCCGTTCGGCCTCGGCCAGCGCGCGATACAGCGCCGCCCCGTCGATTTCGCCCTGGAGGTTCGCGCGATAGCGGGCGACGTCGGCACGCTCGGTCACGCGCGCTGCAAACCCCTTCGCGGCTCGTAGGGGCACAATGGATCCTCTGCGAACGGATCTCCGCTCGCCGCGTACGCCCGGGCCCGCGAGCCGCCGCAGTACGAGTGGAATTCGCAGCGGCCACAACGCCCCGTGAAGAGGTCCGGCCGCCGCAGCCGCCGGAACAGCGGCGAGTCGCGGTACATCGACACCACGTCGTCGGTGCGCACGTTGCCCGCGGACACTGGCAGGAAACCGGACGGCTGCACGTCGCCTCGGTGCGAGATGAACATGACGCCGTTGCCGTCGCGGATCCCGGCGCCGTGCCCGGCCGCGTCGGCGTGGCGACGCTGCAGCATCACACGGCGGAAGTGCGGGGCTTCGGTGGTGGTGACGACCAGACCGCGACCCTGTCCCGCGACCTCCGCGAGCCAAGGCTCCAGCGCGCCGCGCCCAGCTCGTTGGCCAACAGGTAGATCGCCGGCAGGTCGTCGAGCGTCTCCTCCGCCACCAGCGTGTTGATCTGGAACGGCAGGCCCGCCTCCTGCGCCGCCCGCGCGGCCGCGAGCGTACGCTCGAACGTGCCGGCGATACCGCGGAACGCGTCGTGCCGTGCCGGTGTCGAGCCGTCGAGCGACAGTGAAATCGCCTCCACTCCGAATTCGCGGAAACGCAGGATTTCCTCAGGACCGAGCAGGCCGGTCGCGCTCGGCGCCAGGGCAACGGGAAGGCCAAGTCCTCGGGCGGCCGCGATCAACACCCACAGGTCCGGCCGCTTGAGCGGGTCGCCGCCGGTCAGCACGACGTGTGGCTGCCGTTCCCCGAACGCGTGCAGCCGCTCGAGCAGATGCAACCCCTCGGCGGTGCTCAGCTCTCCCGAGCTGCGGTGCTTGACCGCCTCGGCCCGGCAGTGGCGACAGGCCAGGTCGCAGGCCCGCGTCAGCTCCCAATAGACTCGCAGCGGCGCCCGGTCGAAGATCAGCCGTGGAGACACGGGGTGGGCGGGGTGGGCGGGGTGGGCGTTCATGGCCTTAATACTCGCCCCGGTCGATGAAGACCTTCAGAAGATCGACTCAGGGAACCTTCATTCTGCACCCACTTACGGCGGAGGCGTCGAATCCAGCTCCGCCCGACGCACTTTATAGAGCGCGCCGAGGATGAGAATCATCGAGTCACGATCAACCGAAGGGAGCTGGAGGTGTGACGCGAGCATCATCCGCATCAGGCCCCTGGGTTCGTACAGGAACGCCTCCAAGCTGACGCCGTAGCGGTTCACCACGTCCCCGTAGGCCAGGGTGAGGTCCGGCCCTACGTCGTGGGTCGCCTTGACGTGAAATGCCGTGATCGCGTGGCATTCGGTACAGCCGCGCCGGACGAAGATCTCGGCGCGCGGGTCGTGGGCCTGAGCCAACGCCCGGCCGCTCGCGGCGCCCAGGGCGAGCACCGCCAGAACAATCCCCCGGCTGATCAATGGCATGCGAGTCCCCCATATGATACTCGGCGCGGGACCCTTCCGGCAGTGTTCTTCAAGGGTCGCGTCCCCCGCGTCCCTGTGGGCGAGATCGCGACTAGTGTGCGATCCCGGCGACCTGCGGCGTCCCGACCCGGATCAGACCGACCGCGCCCTTGGCGGCGTCGGCGAACGCGTGCGTCACGAACGCGTATACGCCCTCGCCACTCGCGTCCTTCTCGAACCTCGTCTCAAATACCGCCCCGCCGCCGGCCGGGACCCCATAGGTTTGCACGCCCGACAAGGCATGAGTCGGGTTGCCGTCCGGGTACACCTTGTCGAACACCGTGCCCACGATGTGGAAGTCGCTCGTGAAGGTCGGCCCCGCGCTCACCACGAACAGCCGAACCCGGTCGCCGACATCGACCTGGAGCGGATGCTCCTGGTACTGGAATGCCCGCCCGTTGAACACGACATAACTGGCTTGGCGCTCGAGCGCCTGCTTCCAGTCGGCCAGGCCGGGCAGCGCGCTGTCGCCGCCCTGCACGTAGAACTCACTCTGCACGATGACGAATTCCTTGTCCACCTTGCCCGGCCACCCGCCCTTCGGATCCACGATGATCGGGAGATACATCCCCTGCATCAGGTGCAACAGCACGGGCGGCGTGCCACAGTGCACGAGGTAGGCGCCGGGATCGCGCGCGATGAACTCGAACGACAGCGAGTCCTTCGGCATGATCGTCCGGAAGGCCTTGTTCATCGGAACCCGGGCCGCGTGGAAGTCGATCGAGTGCGGCATGGAAGCCTCGTTGACGAGCCGGATCCGCACAAGATCGCCCTCGCGCACCCGGATCACCGGGCCGGGGACGGTCCCGCCGAATGTCCAGCTCTTATACGTCACGCCCTTGGCGATCTCGACCGTCGCGTCGCGGATCGGGATACGGAACTCCTTCACCGGTGCGGCCGAGGCGGGGCTGAGCCGGGCGTCATACACGGGTTGCGTCGCGCGGGGCGCGGTCGCGAAGTCCGTCACCTCGACCTGCGGTGAGCCCGAGAAGCCGACCGGGGCGAGTGATGCCAGAGCGACTGCGATCGTACCGCCAATGAGAATCCTGCCGTTCATCACGCTGCTCCTGATTGGGAAGTTGGCTATCTGTGACCACGCAAGTATCGGCAGGACTCGATGAACGGGACGGTGAGAATACATGAAGAGCTCTTCACCCCGGGGTGAGGAATCCCTCTGCCGCATTTCAATCTCCCTTCACGCAGGCGGCGTGATCTTGACCACGGCACCAGCGGATGCACGGCTTTACCTGAGGAGGCAGTCCTATGTCGTGGCAACCCATCGTGGTGGGGGTGGACGCCTCGCCCGAGGCGGCGGGTGCGGCAGCCTTCGCGGTCAGCATGTCGCAACGGGCGGGAACGAGCTGCCACTTGGTTCACGCAGCGCGTGACGCGTGGGCCTCCGTAGGGGTGGAGGAAGGGGTCGACGGGTTGTGGCACGCCCTCGTCGACCAGGCGCGCGCAGACATCACGGGTGGTTTGGCAGGCGTGGTGCCTCGCGAGCTGGTCGACAACATGGCTGTCCGGCTCGGGCGCGCCCCTGTCGTGCTCAGGCAGGCAGTCGCGGACCTCGGCGCCGAGCTCGTCGTCCTGGGTGGCAAACATCACTCGGCGCTGGGCCGGTGGCTCGGTGGCAGCACGAGCTTGAACGTCGCACGGACCACAGACGTGCCCATCCTCGTCGCCGCCGGCTCGTTGCCAACGATTCGCCGCGTGCTCGTGGCGGTGGACAACTCAGGGGCAGCCCGCCCGACGCTCCAGACAGCCGAGCGCTACGCGCACCTGTTCGGCGCCGCGCTGCGCGCGCTGAGCGTGCTCGAGCCCCTACCGGTCATCCCGGGGATGACACAGGCCTACGAAACGGGCGAGTACTACGCCATGACGGAGGAGCTTCTCGAGCGCGACGTGTGGTCATTGATCCGCACACCGGGCGTGGAACGAATCGTCCGGTACGGGATGGCGGTCTCGACGATCGTGCGCGACGCGACCGAGTGGGGTGCGGACCTGTTGATCGTAGGG
>QHUD01000109.1 GCA_003221085.1 Gemmatimonadota bacterium | reverse complement strand
TGCGAGACCGTGTAGATCGCGAGCCCCACCAGCCCGCCCACCAGTGTGCCGTTGATCCGGACGAACTGTAGATCTCTCCCCACGGCCAGCTCGAAACGGCGGGAGGTCGTCTCCGGGTCCCAACCGGCAACCGTCTGGGCGATCAAGTCCCCGATCTCGTGGCGATACCGCTCCACCACGGTGCCCGCCAGGTCGATCACCACGTCGTCGATCTCAGCGAGCAGGGCCTCGTTGGTCAAGAGCGCCGCGCCGAACTCGCTCAGGCCGCGCTCCAGCGGCCCGGGCGCATGCCCGCCATCGGCCCGGGTCGCGTACGCGACGATGGCCCGGCGGGTCGCTTCCCACAGGCGGGTGGACAGGTCTGCAAGAGACGGATCCGCGAGCCATTCCTCTTTCACAGCCTCTGCCTTGGCGATGACGTCGGGGGCGTGCTGCAGGCGATCGACGAAGTCCCGCAGTGCCGTATCGAACGCGGCCCGGAGGGGATGATACGGATCGGAGCCGATGTCGCGCAGCAGGCTCTCCACGGTCCCGATGATACGTTGGAAGATCTGGTCGTCCACTACGCCGGGCACCCACCAGGGGCTCTCGGCCCGCACCTTGTCCCGGATCACGTCCCGGTTGTCGCGCACCGCCTCCGCGGCGAGGCGGACGGCCTCATTGAGGAGCACCTGATGGCGGTCGTCGGCGAGCACCAGCGCGAGGGTCTTCCCGAGCGCCGGCGCCACACGCGTCGCGCGGAGCCGGGCGCTCACGACCTCGTGCACCAGCACCCGCACGTCCTGGTCCGGCAGCGCCTCCAGGGTCCGCGCGAGACCGCTCGCCACCTGGCGAGCGATGCGCCGGCTGTGCTCGGGATCGGCGAGCCACCGGGCGGCCCGCTCGGCGGGCCGCACCGCCCGCAGGTTAGCGGCGACGACGTCGCGCGACAGGAAGTGGCTCTGGACGAAGGTGCCGAGGATCCGCCCGATCCGCTCCTTGCGGGTGGCGACGATGGCCGTGTGCGGAATAGGTAGCCCGAGCGGACGCCGGAACAGTGCCGTGACCGCGAACCAGTCGGCCAGGCCGCCCACCAGCGACGCCTCGGCCGTGGCGCGCACGTAGCCGAGCCAGGGATACTGCCCTTCGAACGCGCTCGCGCCCGCGAACACCGCCAGCGCGAGCGCCAGAAGCCCGGTCGCGCGTCGCTTCATCGCGTCGAGCTGGGCCTGGCGCACGGCGTCGTCGGGCCGCGACCAGGGAGATGGCGACGTCATCGAGCAATGATAACACCGACCATCGCGACCGCCCTCGGACGTCCGACCGGCTCAGACTGCCGCGCCTGCCTGGACGATCGACCGGACCCGGAACGCCACGACGAGCTGCACGATGCCCATGGCCAGCGCAAACCACGCGATCAGCAGCAGCACCGCCGCCACCGTGACCCGGGGAAATGCCAGCGCAGCCACCGCCAGCGCCAGGCTCAGGACTCCGCCGACCATACTCCAGCGGCCCGAACCGCCCATCGACTTCTGAACCCGCGCCAGCAGGAACTGCACCAGCCCTGCGACGAGCATCCACAGGGCCACCGACACGACGATGTAGGCGATCGACAGGTCGGGATGGAAGATGGCGAGCACACCGAACCCCGCGCTGATCACCCCCTGGATGAGCAACATCCACCAGCGGTCGAACAGTGCGCGAAGCCGGAACGCGTAGACAAGGGCGACGATGCCGTCGACCAGGGCATATGCGGCGATGAACGCCATGAGGACCACCAGCGTCGCGCCAGGCCACAAGAGGGTGAGCACCCCGAACGCGACAGCCGCGACACCCCGCAGCAGGAACAGCCACCAGTGATGACGTACGGCGGAGGCGATGTCTGCGGGAAGCATGGCCCGGAGTTACCGCCCCGGACGGGGGCCGTCAAGAGTACCTTGTGTCGGCCTCATCCCCGGGCCTAATTACCAGGACGATATCCACGCCCACCAGGAGGCAGACCACGTGAGAACCTTGATTCCCGGCCTCGCGCTCGGAGTTGCCGTGTTACTCCCGGCCGTCGCGGCGGCGCAGGCGGGCCACGCCAAGGTGAAAATCGCAGCGCCCGTGAAGGGGGCCACCGTGAGCGGACCGGTGAAAGTCGTGCTGCAGGCGACCGGAGTGGAGATCGTCCCCGCGACGGTGGAGCGGCCCGGAACGGGACATCACCACCTATTCGTCGATCACGACCTCACACCGGTGGACGACACGATTCCCCGTGGGGTGACCGGAATCATCCACCTCGGCCGCGGGCAGACCGAGTTCGTGCTGGATTCCCTCAAGCCGGGCCCGCACCGGGTGATCGCCGTCGTGGCAGATTGGAAGCACGTCCCGCTCAAGCCGCTCGTGGTCGACACGGTGCGGTTCACGGTCAAGTAGTGCTGCGCGTTGGCCGCAGGCTGGGGCTCGCGCTCGCCCTGGGCGCCGCCGCCCGGGGCGCGAGCGCCCAGAGTAGCTCGAAAGGATGGAACCCGATGAACTTCCGGAAGCCAAGCGACACCGAGCTGCGCCGCACGCTCGCGCCGCGGCAGTACGAGGTGACCCAGCACGAGGGCACCGAGCCGCCGTTCCACAACGAGTACTGGGACAACCATCGAGCGGGGATCTATGTGGATGTCGTGTCCGGCGAGCCGCTGTTCAGCTCGCTCGACAAGTTCGACTCCCGGACGGGGTGGCCGAGCTTCACCAAGCCCCTGGAACCGGGCAACGTCCGCGAGCGAACGGATCGCTCGCTCTTCGCGGTGCGCACGGAGATCCGGTCGGCCCACGCCGACTCTCATTTAGGCCACGTGTTCGATGACGGGCCCCCGCCCACGGGGTTGCGGTACTGCATGAACTCGGCGGCGCTGCGATTCATTCCGGTCGATCGCCTCGAGGCGGAGGGATACGGCCGGTATCTCCCGTTGTTCCAGGCGGCGGTGACCAAGGATCCGACGCCCTAGCGGTACGCGACCCGCGGCATTGGTCAGTTGCGGCCGGTTGGCCCACACATCCGACCGACCCCATCGTGGGCCCGGTCACGGTGTGCGTTCCAGCCCCCAGGCATCATTGTGGGAGCGGTACATCCGTAGGACGCGCCCTCACGAAGTGCCCGGCGATGACGTACACCAAGCGTGGGTCACGCTCGCCGCCCTAGAGTCCGTTTTCCGCCGAATCGAGACTGCGACATCGTGGCGCACGGCTGCCAGCGAAGGGGGCTCGAATGTCCCATCGCAGCCGCGTGGCGATTCTGCTGCTCGCTGCTGTCACAGCCTGCGAGCCGTTGGCTTCCCCCCGGGCGGATTCGGCAGGCGACGGCAATCCGCCCACACCCGGCGGTCCTCTCCTCTTCCTGACCGCCCGGCAACAGCTGGGGTTCCGGCAGGGCCGCGCCCTGTTTCAAACCACGTTCAGCCCGGCGACGGGGTTGGGGCCGCTGTTCAACGCCCGGTCCTGCGCCGAATGCCACGAGCAACCCGTGGTGGGCGGCGTCGGCGACGAAGTGGAGACGCACGCGACGGCGTACCACGGTGGCGTGTGTGACGACCTGGCACGCATCGGGGGACCGGTCATCCAGGACAGCGTGACACCGGCGCTGCACGCGGCCCTCGGGATCGACAAAGAGCCGGTGCCGCCGGAGGCCACCGCCGTGGGACGTCGGACCACGCCAAGCCTGCTGGGGTTCGGGTTGCTGGACGCCGTCCCCGATTCGGAGCTTGCGGCGTTGGCCGACCCTGACGACCGCAACGGTGACGGTATTTCGGGACGCCTCAACCGTTTGCCCGATGGCCGGCTCGGCCGCTTCGGCCGGAAGGCACAAATCGCGACGCTACGCGAGTTCACGAGCGGTGCTTTCATCAACGAGATGGGGATCACGAGCCCGCCGGAGCCACACGAGCAGACGATTAGGGACACCCCCCTCCCACCAGGGGTCGATCCCACGCCGGACCCCGAGCTCGAGCAGGCCGGCCTCGACGCCACGGATGCCTTCGTCAAGCTCCTCGCCCCTCCACCGCCGACGTTGAGCTCGTTCATCGAGCTGCAAGGGCGCAAGCTGTTTGCCACCGCCGGATGCACCGGCTGCCATGTGCCGTTGCTCCACACCGGTCCCAACCCGGTGCGCGCGCTGAGCAACACGACGGTCGCCGCCTACACCGACTTGCTACTCCACGACATGGGCCCGGAGTTGGCGGACATCTGTCTCGGCCAAGCGGAGCCCGCGGAGTTCCGCACCGAGCCGCTGATGGGAGTGCAGTACAAGGAGGCGTTCCTGCACGACGGCCGGGCGCCATCGATCGAGGCCGCGATCCAGCTCCACGCCGGCGAGGCCGCCGGTGCGCGCGACCGGTTCCTGGGGTTGTCGCCGCAAGAGCGGGCCGCCTTGCTACGGTTCGTGAGCGGCCTCTAGGACCGCGCCCGGAGACCGCGCCCGGTCAAATCCGGCCGATCCTTCGCGTCGCGCGCGTTCCGCGCGCTCGCTCAGGATGACCGGCTCGCTCGCTCTGGGAAGGGGGGAGAGGAGAAACCCAACGCCCCTCTTCTCTACCGCAGCCGCTCGGCGCTGTCATCCTGAGCGCCGCAGGCGCGAAGAGTCGCACCCCCGCCCCACGCGGAGGGCCAGGGGCCAGCGCACGGTCCTGATCGCCGTCACCGGCCCCCACGCGGCCTCGAGCTCGCGCCGGAACGACGCGAAGGGACCCGGCCCTTCCGCCCGCGCGAGTGCCCACGCGGCTGACCAGGTCCCCACGTACCCGACGAGATCCTCGAGCCGCCAATCGAGCCGGATCTCGAACGCGGGCGCAGCGAGCTCCTGGAACGGGAAGGGCAGCGAGCGGTAACCTTCGTCCACGTGCCGGCGCTCAGGCGGCCAGTATGCGCCCAGCACCTCCCGGTAGAACGGCCGGATGACCGCGTCCAGATCGGCGTCTGCCGTGACGACGCCGTAGCTGATCAGCGCGATGATCCCGCCAGGCCGGGCTACGCGCCGCACTTCGGCAAAGTACGCGGGGAGGTCGAACCAGTGGGCGGCCTGCGCCGCCGTGACGAGGTCCGCCACGCGCTCCGGGAGGCCGCTCGCCTCGGCGCGGGCGCAGCGGTACTCCACCTTGGAGTGCGCCGCGGCCCGCGCGATCTGCTCTGGACTCGCGTCGGTAGCCACCACCCGCTCAAAGTGGCCCGCCAGAAGCAGCGAAAGCTGCCCTGAGCCGCACCCCGCGTCCCACGCGAGCCGCCTCGCGGACACGAGCCGTGCCAGGAAGTCGCACAGGGCGTTCGGGTAGGATGGACGATGCGCGGCGTACGCGGCTGCCACATCGGAAAAGTGATCCTTGAAGCTCCCCGACGAGGTCACAGATCCAGCTCCCAGGTCTCCGAAACGAGAGCCTTGCCGAAGCTGTGGTTCTTCTCTTTGCCCACGATCCGGAAGCCGGCCGCCTGGTACAGGCGCCGGGCCGCGCGCAGCTCGCTCTGCGTCCAGAGCGTCAGCGTGCGATAGCCCGCCTGGCGGGCGAAGCACACGCACTCGTCCACCAGGCGGGTGCCGAGGCCCGCGCCACGCGCCGTGGGCTCCACCAGCAGCAGGCGCAGCTGGGCCACCGTCTTCGATCGTTCGACGAGGAAGACCGAGCCCACCACCTCACCGTCCTGCTCTGCGATCCAGCAGCGCTCTCGTTTCGCGTCGTACCGCTGAACGAAGTGTGCCACGATCTCGGCGACGAGTGCCTCGAACTGCGCGTCGTATCCGTACTCCCGGGCGTACACGGCGCCATGCCGGTGCACCACCCAGCCCAGGTCGCCGGGCTGTGGCTGCCGGAGCACGTAGGGAGCCGGAGCCGCCGGACGGTCTCCCAGCATCCGCTCGATGGTCTGCATCGCGCCGACCACGCGCGCCTGCACCGCCGGGGACAGGCCGGCGAGCATCGCGGCCACCTCGTCGTGCGAGCGGGCGTTGAGCGGCGCGAACACTTTCCGTCCCTGCGTCGTGAGGGAGAGGTGGCTCTGCCGCCCGTCGGCGGCGGAGCGAGTCTTGAGGACGAGCCCGCGCCGCTCGAAGCCGCGCAGGATGCGACTCAGGTAACCGGCATCGAGCCCCAGCTCACGAGCCAGCGCCGTCGCCGTCGGCTCGTCGCGGTGGGCGAGCTCGTGAGGTGGTGGGCTCGGTCTTCCTCGTCGAACGATCGAAGACGGTGGCCCAGCTGCGCCTGCTGCTGGTGGAGCCCACGGCGCGTGGCGCGGGCCTCGGCACCCGCCTGGTGGACGAGTGCGTGTGCTTCGCCCGCCAGGCGGGCTATCGCACGCTGACGCTCTGGACGCAGAGCGAGCTGCGCGCGGCCCGGCGCCTGGCAGGAGGCGCGGGCCCTCGTGTACGCCCATCGCGGCCGCCTTGCGCTGGGGCTCGTGCTGCTGCTCGTGAACCGGCTCGCCGGCCTGGTCCTGCCCTCCTCGTCCAAGTGGGTGATCGACCGGGTGATCAACCAGCATCACCCCGAGCTGCTGCTCCCGCTCGCGCTCGCGGCCGGCGGCGCCACGCTCGTTCAGGCCATCACCGGCTTCGGCCTGTCGCAGATCCTCGGCGTCGCGGCCCAGCGCGCCATCACCGACATGCGCCGCACCGTCCAGGCCTACGTGCTGCGACTGCCGATCAGCTATTTCGACTCGACCAAGAGCGGGATTCTGATTTCGCGGGTGACAGCGGCGATCGCCCTGGGCGTCCTGCTGTATCTCAACTGGCGGCTGACCGTGATCGACATTCTCATCCTCGCCTGCTTCGGCGGGGGGATGGCGTACGCGTTCACCAAGCTGCGGCCGCTGTTTCGCGACCGCGCCAAGCTCAACGCCGAGGTGACCGGCAGGCTGGGGGAGACGCTGGGCGGCATCCGGATCGTCAAGGCGTACCGCGCCGAGCGGAGCGAGCGCCTGGTCTTCACGCGGGGAGCCAATCGGCTGTTCCGGAACATCGCCACCACGATGACGGGGATCTCGACCGTCGGCGCCTTCGCCACCGTCATCATCGGCGCGATCGGGATCCTGATGATCCTCGAGGGGGGGCACGCCATCCTCTCCGGCGCGATGACGCTGGGGGACTTCTTCATGTACGGCGTCTTCATCGGCCTCGTGGCGCTACCGCTCATCAACATCGCCTCGATCGGCACCCAGATCACCGAGGCGTTCGCGGGGCTGGACCGGATCCGCGAGATCCGCCGGCTCGTCACCGAAGACGCCGAGGACGGGGCGCGGACGCCGCTCGCCGAGGTGGCCGGCGACGTCGCATTCGAGAACGTGAGCTTCGAATACGTGCCCGGGGCTGAGGTGCTGAAGCGGATCTCGTTTCACGCGCCGGCGGGCTCCACCACGGCCCTAGTCGGGTCTTCGGGGGCCGGGAAGAGCACGCTCATCAATCTCGTGCTCACCTTCAATCGGCCGAAGTCCGGCCGCATCGCCGTGGACGGTCGCGATCTCGCCACTCTGCGGCTCGCCGACTACCGCCGGCAGCTCGGCGTGGTGCTGCAGGACAACTTCCTGTTCGACGGCACGATCGCGGAGAACATCGCGTTCGCCCGGCCGCACGCGACCCGCGCGGACATCGAGGAGGCGGCGCACATCGCCCATTGCGACGAGTTCGTGCGCCGCTTCGAGAAGGGCTACGACACGGTGGTGGGCGAGCGCGGCGTCAAGCTGTCGGGCGGGGAGCGCCAGCGGGTCTCCATCGCGCGGGCGATCCTCGCCGATCCGCGCATCCTGATCCTGGACGAGGCCACGTCGAGCCTCGACTCGGAGAGCGAGGCGGCCATCCAGGACGGCCTGCGCACGCTGCGGCGTGGCCGCACGACGTTCGTGATCGCGCACCGCCTCTCGACCATTCGCAGCGCGGACCAGATTCTCGTGATGGAGGGCGGCGAGATCGTCGAGCGCGGTACCCACGCCGAGCTGCTGGCGAAACACGGTCGCTACCGCCAGCTGTACGACAAGCAGTACCGCTTCGAGCAGGACCTGTTCGTGAACCCCGGCGAAGACTTTACCCCAGAGCCGGAGGCGCCGCTCGCCGCGCCGCCGCTGACGCCGCCGGCCCGGCTCTGACGCCTACCTGCCGCGTTTGGTCGTGATGATGATGACGCCGTTCGCGCCGCGCGCGCCGTAGATGGACGTCGCGGAGGCGTCCTTCAGCACGTCGATGCGCTGTATGTCGCTCGGCGCCAGGCCCGCCAGCATCTGCCCCAGGGCACGGGCCAGGACCGGGACGTCGTCGATGACCAGGAGCGGCTCATCCTCCGCGATGGTCCCGCGCAGACCTAGCGCGCCCCTGGTGCGGAGCGTGTACGTCCCGTCCCCGAGCGGCACCACGTCGAGACCGGGGACGCGGGCCTGCAACAACTGTTCGAGCCGCATGCCGCGCGTCTCCGCCTCGGTGGGAGAGACGGACGTCACCGCACCGGTGATGTCGTGCTGATTCCGGGTTCCATACCCAACGGAGACTTCGTTCTGAGGTGCCGGCGGATCGAATCGCTGCGACGTGGGTCCGCACCCGGCGGCCAGCGCGGCGGCAAGCCCGTAACCGATCGCTCGCCTCATGGGTCCTCCTGGCTTGGGTCAGGCTCCCTTGGACACTCGGCCTGGCGGTCGGGTTCCTATCGGGGGTGATGCGTGGGCGCAACGAATATAGCCAACAGGGAAAAGCCAGGCTTCCGCGCTTGGCTCAGTACGTCGGCCAGTTGTCGACCCAGGCGTTCGAGTAGCCGACTAGCTGGCCCCATTTCCCCATCGCGCTGGCGACGTTGCAGGAGTTGTAGTTGAACGACTTGGTGCCGTTGCCGACGTCTCCCTGCGACAGCGTCTGGCCGAGCTTGACGTTCAATCCGGTCACGGTCGCGCCGTTGACGGTGTTGTTCCCATTCGCCGTGAGGTTCCCGCCGACCAGCAGCACCCCGTTCCACGTGGTGTTGCCGCTGATGGTGAGCCCGCCGGTGACGATCAGCGTCCCCTGGCCGTCGCTCGGCAAGGTCCAGTTTCCGTTGACTAGGATCGTCGGCCAATAGGAGGGGTTCGAGAATGACGGCCACGACCCCGGCGGGATCGTGATGTCCGGCGTCAGCGCGCTGCCGTTGGTGATGCCGGCCCAGTCGATCTTCACCGAGTCGCCCGTCTCGCCCGGCGTGGGAGCCACGTTTTTCACCGGTGGGCTGCCCTGCGGTGCGAGGCCGCTGCCGTTCTGCGTGTACCCGGGGTTCGCGGGTACGGCGACGCCCGCGACGGCGGGCGCCTGCCCGCATTGGTCGGCGCCGCTGCCCATGGACGAGGCGCCGTTCTTGTGGAGCCCACTCACGCTGGTCCAGCCGGCGAGGACGTTCATCGAGCCCGACTGCCACACCGCATACTCCGCGACGGTGCGCTCCGCCTGAGGCGTGCCGGTGAGCGCCTTGACGGTGCTGACGCCGTGGGAACGGAGGACGTACCCGTAGCGTTGGGCCGCGCCATCGGTCCGCATCTGCTTCAACACGACATCGGCGTAGCCGCTGCCGAACACGATCCGCGTCGACTCGCTCACGGCCGGCGGCGACGCGACGAACCCGAACGAGTCGCGCTTCGCGAGGAACAGCTCGAGCCCCGTTTCCGCGAGCGTGAACGCATCGAGCGCCGCTTCGTCGTTGGCGTGCACCCGCCGCTCGCTGCCCAACCCGGCGAAGCCGGCGGCGACCAGGATGATCAGCACGACCATCACGAGCAGCACCATGGGGAGCGCGACGCCGCGCTCGGTCCGGGTTCGTGGCATGGGTACTCCCGCGGGCGACGTCACTTGAGCTGATTGTTGAAGAAGACTGCCGTGACCGCCTGCGCCTGCTTCAGGGCCGCGGTAGCTTGCGGCGCGCGATCGCTCTGGCTCGTCAGGTCGAGCTCCAGGCCGCGCAGGTTGGTGAGGGGATTCGGCGCGGTGCTTTGCGCCGTGTCACTCCCGAGCACGAAGAATCGGAACTTTGCCGCCGAATCGAACGGAGCGACGAGCTCGTCGGCCTGGCCGGTAGCCACGATCGTCCGCCACAGCGCCGTCCGGCCGGGCATCGCCACCGACGGCTTGAACTCGTACGTCATCCGCTGGATCAGAAACACCGCCGTCCCCACGGCCGTCACCGCCGGAAGGCTCGACGGCAGCGGGGGCTGCACCGAGACCACGCGTCCCTGGGGCAGCACCGTCACGTTGGCCCCCCCGCAGACGGGGACATTTCCGCCCACGACCGTCGTGCCGGCCTCGACGTACGTGATGGCGCCGAGCGAGTCGCGCCACGCGTACCCGGAGAACCCGGCCGCCGCGTATACGGTCGAGTCGACTGGCCAGAGGGACAGTGTCGTCTGGGCTAGTGTGTTGGCGCACACGATGCCGATCGCGTACGGGACCCGCACCGTTACCTGCGTGGCCGTGGCGGACACGACCCCACCGGTCGCCTCGACCATGCGCAGGTCGGACAGCGCGGCGTTAATCGCCGTGCGCGACACGAACCGCGCCCGCCGCAGCTGCCCCTCCTGGTCGTAAAACCGCGATTGCGAAAGCAGCAGCCGGCTGAGCGCCGCGCCGATGATCCCGAGGATCACCATGCCCACGAGCAGCTCGACGAGCGTGAAGCCCCCCCGCCGCACGCTCATGGCTTGTTGAATGGATTGTTGCCGGGCTTGCTGCGCTGGAGCACCAGCGTGTCGGCCTTGAACACGGTGTTGACCGGTGTCACGATGATGGTCACGCGCCGCAGCTTGGGCGAGAGACTGTCCACCGTGATCTTCCGCGTGTAGGGCAACGGTGGTTTGTTGACGGTGATTGTCCCGGCCTTCGCCCTGAGCGAATCGAACGGCATGGCCGCGAACTGATTCACCTCCTGCGCCAGAATCCCGTCCCGGGCCGCACCGCCGGAGAGCCCGTAGAACCGCTGCGCGAGCACGAAGTTGAGGCGCGCGACACCCAGGAGCACCACCCCCAGCAGGGTGATCGCCACCAGGAGCTCGAGCAGCGTGAACCCCGCCTCGTCGCGCGTCACGGGACCCTCACCCATCCGGCGCGCGACATCGTGACCCGGCGGGAATACCCGCCCGCCCAGAGTGTGACGGTCAACGCGCTCGAGGTGAACCCGTTGGGGAAGACGTCGATCGGGGACGCCGAGAACGTCACGGAATCGAGCGGGTAGGCATCGCCCGGGCCGAGCGCCCGCGTCGACAGGACCATGCCGCTGGCCCGATCGCTCGTCGTGATGGACTGCTGGTCGGCGCCGCGCGCGATGCGAATCGGCTTACGCTGGCGGGCGGCGGCGCTCAAGGCCTGCGAGAGGTCCTGCCCGACCACCAGGGCGGCCTGGTTCACCCGGGAATGCGTGGTGATGCGCGAAACGGTCGGAAACGTCATGGCCGTGACCAGCCCGAAAAAGGTGATCACGATCAGCAGTTCGAGCAGCGTAAAGCCGGATGCGGCCCTTGAGCACATGCTCGCTCCCTTATGTAGGGAAGGCGATTTATGGAAGGCGCCCCAATCACACGAGCGGCCCCAAGCGCTCCATCGAAGAGCCTGGGGCCGCGACAGGGGCGTGCGACGTGCCCGGTCGGTGTGTACCCCGGCAGCTGGGCTGTCTCAGTGCGAGCCTGAGACCCCGTGGCTTTGCGCCCCGTCGTCACCGACGGTTTGCCCTGGACGGAGACCTCCGCATGGTAGGGCGGCAAAAAACGAGCCCTTCAGCAAGTTCAGGGGGAGATTCGAGATGCTCGAGCAGCGGTTCGCATAACATATCGCATATTGCACGAATTATGGCGCTATGCAGGCACGCTGGCGCCTTCGGCTCGACCGCCCTACACTAGCGCATGCCCCTGATCGACACGAATCACCAGCGTGCCGCGTGGCTCATCCTGCTGCTCGGCCTCGCGTTGGTCATCGCGCTCACGCCCTATGCCACCGGGCTCATCGGCATCCCGGTCCTGTACGCCGTGTTCACTCCCGTGCACGAGTGGCTGTCGCTGCGAGTGCGGCCCAAGGTCGCCGCGACCCTCGTGGTCGCACTCGCGCTCTTCCTGATCGTGGTGCCCGGTGTCTCGTTCGCCGGCCTGATTGTGACGCAGGCGCAGGAGATCGCGGGTGGCGTCATCCGCAACCCGCTGCTCGGTCGCCTGCGAGAGCTGAAGCTCGGCGGGATCGATCTGGGGCCTCGCCTCGCCGACCTGGGCGCCCAAGTGGTGGGGTGGATCGGCTCGTCCGCCTTCGGGCTCGTGGGCACCGCGACCCGGCTCGCGCTCAATCTCACGATCTCGCTGTTCGGATTGTTCTACCTGCTGCTGCAACCGGGCGAAACGTGGGCAGCCGTCCGGCCCTACATCCCATTCTCCGCCAAGAATACCGAGAAGCTGCGCCAGCGATTTCGCGACGTCACCACCTCGACGATCATCGGCACCGGGGTCACCGCGGCGATTCAGGGCTTCCTCGTCGGCGTCGGCTTCTGGCTCACCGGCCTTCCGAATGCGGTGTTCTGGGGTGTGGTGACGATGGTGTTCGCCATCCTGCCGGTGGTCGGCAGCGCCCTCGTGTGGGGACCTGGCGGGCTCGCGCTGATCCTGGGCCACCACGTTCTGGCCGGCGTGCTGCTGGTACTGGGTGGCGCCGTGATCGTGGGAAACGTGGACTACGTCATTCGACCGATGGTATTCCGCCGCTGGGCGAACATCCACCCGCTCGTCACGTTGGTCGGGGCGCTCGCGGGCGTGCCATACTTCGGGATCCTGGGACTCCTGATCGGGCCCCTGGCGCTGAGCTACTTCTTCGAGCTGGTGAAGATGTACGGGGAAGAGTATCTGAACAGCTAGACGCACAGAGGCACCGACGCGCAGGCACGAATCCGTCGCGCGGCCGCAACAAATCCTGCCCCCTGTCGACCGGAAACCCCCGACTCCCCGTCGGTGTAGGTACGAACAACTTCGTACTTAGTGAGGCGCAGCGCCCAAGCGCTCTCCGACCCAGGCAGAGCTGGAGATCTTGCGCGTGTTGTGGCGGCGCGGCCCGAGCAACGTGCGCGACGTCCACGAGTCGGTCGATCACGCCAGGCCGGTCGGCTACACGACCGTCCTGAAGCTGCTGCAGATCATGGTCGAAAAGGGCCTGGTGCGCCGCGATGCGTCGAAGCGCTCTCACGTGTACGCCGCCGTCGCGTCCCAAGGAGTCACGCAGCGGCGTATGGTCCGAGACCTGGTCCGGCGCGCGTTTGGAGGCTCCACGCTGGGGCTCGTGCTCCACGCCCTGGAATCCGCCCCCGCCACGGCGCCGGAGCTCGATCAAATCCGCAGGCTGCTCGACGAGAAGAAAGGAGAAAGCGATACATGATCGTGCCGCAAGCTCTGGGCTGGGCTCTCGTGGATTCGCTGTGGCAGGACGCACTCGCCGCCGCGGGGCTCGCCGCCCTCTTCGCCCTGATTCCCGTGCGGGCGGCCCGCGCCCGCTATGCGCTCGCCACGCTCACACTAGCCTTGATGCTGGCGCTCCCCATCGCCACGGCCGTGCGGCTGAGCGGGACGTCGCCCTGGTCCAGCGACGTGGTGACCGCCGCCCCCGCGGTCGCCCCGGGGCCGCTGTCAGGCCCCGGCCCGCGAGCCGTGCCGGCCGCCACGCGGATCCGTACGGCCCTCGAGCCCGCACTGCCGTGGGTCGTCCTGGTGTGGTTCGCCGGCGTGGTAGCGCTCTCGCTGCGCCTCGCGTCGGGATGGCTGGTGGCACGGCAGCTCGGTCGAGTGGGAACGTCGTCCGTGCCCGACTCGTGCGGCGAGGCGGTCGCGCGCCTGGCGGTGCGCCTCCGCATCAGCCGGCCCGTGCGCGTCTTCGAGTCGGCCATGGTCCAGGTCCCGGCTGTGATCGGGTGGCTGCGCCCGGTCATCCTCCTCCCGGCGAGCGCGCTGACGGGCCTCACTCCGCTGCAGCTCGACGCGCTGCTCGCGCACGAGCTGGCCCACGTGCGGCGATACGACCATCTGGTCAACCTCGGCCAGGCCGTGATCGAGACGCTCCTGTTCTACCATCCGGCGGTGTGGTGGGTCTCGCAACAGGTCCGCGACGAGCGCGAGCACTGCTGCGATGATCTTGCCGTCGCCGTGTGCGGCGATGCGCACTTTTACGCGACGGCGCTGCTCGGCATGGAGCGGCTGCGCGTCACGCCGCCGGCCTTCGCGCTGGCGGCGGCGGGGCGTGGTGGCTCTCTCATGAGCCGTATCCGGCGGCTCGTGGCGCCGGTGCAAACGGAGATCTTCCCCCGCTGGATGGCGGGAGTGATCGCCGTGACCCTCGCCCTCGGCGGCGGCGTCCACCTGGCGAGTGGGACGACGGCCCCGGCCGTGAGCGACCGCGGCGGTAGGCGAACGGCGACGCTCGATTCTGTGATCGACCGCGTCGAGGACCTGCGCTATCCGGATGCGCGACACGGGGCTGTGAAGGCACTCGGCAAGCGCCGCGACCCGCGAATGGTGACTCCCCTGCTCGCGATCGCTCGAAGGGATGCCGACCGGAAGGTGCAGCGCGAGGCGGTCGAGGCCCTCGGGAAGGTGAGGGGCGGCGCCGGCGTAGGCGCCCTCATCGACATCGCCCGCGATCACCCGAGCCCGGATGTCCGCCGCAAGGCCGTCAAGACGATCGGCGAGATCGCGCCGCCCGACGTGGCGCTCGGACTCCTGGAAGAAGTCGCGCGCCGCGACCCCGACGACCACGTCCAGCAGGAGGCGATCGAAGCCCTCGGGCACCTGAGCAGCCCGCAAGCCCTCCGACCGCTCGCGCTCCCGGCCCGCGGCCGGCCGAGCCCGGAGGTACGTGAGGAAGCGCTGGAGCAGTACTCGAGGGCTGCCGCACCGGAGTCCGCCCTCGTCCTGCTCGTGGACCGACTCGCGAACGACCGTTCAACCGCCGTACAGGTGGAGGCCGTGGAGCGCCTGGCGGACCTGCCGGACGGCCTCGGCATCGCGGCGCTGCGGAAGGCGGCCCGCTTCCACCCGAGCCCCCGGGTGCGGACCGAAGCGCGCCACCGGCTGGAGGTGTATCGCTAGCTCGTCACGGGGGCAGGCCGCGCGTGAAACGCGCCGGTCCGTTGGATCGCACCAGGTCCAGCGGATCGACGGTGATCTCCCCATACGCGGCGAACCAATGGAGGTGCGGTTTAGTCACACGCCCGGTCGCGCCCACGCGGCCGATCACCTGCCCGACGTCGACCGTGTCGCCCTGCGAGACCAGCACGCGGCTCAGATGGAAATACCCGGTCACGAGCCCCGCACCGTGGTCGATGAGGACGGTGGTGCCACTGTAGTAGAGATCGGCGACGAGGGCGACGACACCGCGGTTCGTGGCGCGGACCGGCGCTCCCCACCGTGCACGGAAGTCGACACCCCAGTGACGGCTTCGCAACACCTCGTTGAACACGCGTGCCACACCAAACACGCTCGTCACCGCGCCAACGCTCGGCCTGACGAACGCCGCCTGCCACAGCCGCGGGGTCTGGTGCGCCCGCCGCCTCACCTCCTGCACCATCTCCTGCTCGAGCCGGATACGCTCCGCTAGAGACTCGGGTGGCTCTGCATATTGAGGGGCCACGCGGAGGCGCTCACGCGGGACCCGCCGCCGCGCGACCGGTAGCGCCACGAGCCGGGTATCGTCCGCGTCGCCGCCGCGCTGTACCACGAGGTGCGCCGCCGCGCTGTCCCCGGCGCTGAACGGCACGGCGCCAAGTGCATGGAAGCCGTCCGTCAACCGCTCGAAGTGCAAGGGTTCGCCCGCCAGGTCGCCGGACACCACGGTCAGACTGTCGCCGGCGGACGGGCGCACGACCACGTGCACCAACGATCCCTGGACGGGCACCCGGGGCCACCAGGCCACCGGCGACGGCACAGCGGGTGCCTGGCTCGCTGCGACCGCTGGAACGAGGCACAGCGTGAGGGTGACGAGGTATCGGAACCGGGTCGGCATGGGCAGGATACCCGGCCCCGGCTACCATGATCCAGATCTGCGGGCTAACGCCGTTCCAGCTCGATGGGGCCAAGAACGGCGCTAGCGTCCCGCCAGCGCGCCGCGCGCGATCGCGAGCTCGCCACGCGCGCCGTCGCTCTGCTGCATGCGCGAGAGGTACGCGCGGTAGCCCGTCCGCGCCGCCGCGACGTCCCCGGCCAACTCCGCCGCGCGCGCCGCGCCGAACAAGCTGCGTGGCCGCCCCGGCTCGCGCCGCAGGGTGGCCTGGTAGGCGGCCCGGGCGGAGGCATACCGGCCGACGGCGAGCAGCAGGTCGCCCTCGAGCTCTCGTGCCGGCAGGAGCTCGCCCGGCGTCACCGGGTGCTTCTCGGTCACGTCCTCGCGGTCGGCCGCGGCCTTTGCCTCCCGGAGGGCGCCGGAGGTATCGCCGGCCGCGAGCAGCGACCACGCGACCACCGCTTGCTTCTTGATACCGACGATGCGGGACCAGTTGTAGCCCGGCTGCCCTGCGAGCGCCGCTTCGATGGCGCCAAGCGTCTCGACCTCGACCCGCGCCTGGGCCGTGGCGCGGCTCCGCGCGGCCCCGATTCCGCGCGCGAAGTGCGCCAGGGCCTCGCCGATTCCACCCTGCCCCGCGCCGCGCACGGGCAGGCGCGCCGCCGCGGCCCAGTCGCCCTGCTCGAGCGGCACGCGGGCCTCCATGGCCACGCGATTGTAGTTCGTAACCAGCGCGTCGCCCGAAAACACCGCGGTGAGCGCCAGCCCCTGGGCGACGGTCCGCAGCGCCGCGGAGTCCCGCCCCTCCTGGAGGTAGGCGTACACCATGTAGTCGAGCGCGTGGAACTGCTCGGGAACCACGCCGCCAAGGCGCTGCGCGCGTGCATACTCGACGCCGGCGTCGAACGAGCGCTGGTTTGCGGCGATCGTCTCGTCCCACAGCCCGAGCCGCACGAAGATGTGCGACGGCATGTGCTGCGCGTGCGGCGCCGAGGGTGCGATCTGCGCATAACGACGGGCGGCGTCCAGCCCGAGCGAGGCGAGCTGGGGAGAGTCGTTGGCGTGGATGATGTAGTGGGCGAGCCCTGGGTGCTCGGGGAAGCGGCGGAACAGCGGATTGAGGATCGCCGCCGCCTGCCGCTGCCGGCTGAACGTCGTGTCGGTGGGCGACGCGGTCGAGACGAGCGACAACGCGTAATAGATCGCCACCTCGGGATCGTCGGGGAAGTCGCGATACACCCGCGCCAGCGTGTCCGAGTAGGAGAGGAGCCGTCGACTGTTCGGCGTCGTCTCGTAATCACGGTACAGCGCGCCGACCGCCGCGAGGAACCCATGCTCGCGGGCCGTGGGCGCGTCCAACGCCAGTGCTCGCGACGCGGCGGCCGCGCCCTGCCGCAGGTTGTCGCCCGACGGGCCGCCCACGAACGGGTTCCCCCAGAAGTTCAGGGCCAGTCCCCAGGACGCCAGCGCGCAGGTCGAGTCAGCCGCGGCCACGGCGCGGAACGCCCGACCCCCTTCTTCCCACCAGAAGGAATGCAGCAGCGCCATCGCCCGCTCGAAGCGCTGCTGCGCCTCGGGTCGGCAGGACGTCGCAAAGACCACGTGCCCGAGCCGCTCGACGTGCGCGCCCTCGTGCTCGTGGTTCTGGGCGCCCAGGCGGGCGACCAGTATCAAGAACAACCCACCAGGCAGGAAGAACCGGGATGCGACCGACATGAGGGGCTCGCGGTGAGAATCCACCTCCAATGTGCGGGCGAACACCGGCTTTTGTTAGAGGCTGGTCAGCTCGTCGTGCGCCCCTTCCGGTCGTCGAGCAGTTTGCGAATCTGATCCAGCTCCTCCCGTGTGGCCGGCCTCGTCGAGAGCGCTTGCAGCACCAGCTCGAGCGCGGGAGCCCCGAACCGGACCGCCGCGCGCTGGCGCGGGGTCATCGTCTCAGGCTCGGCCGCGCGCTCGGTCAGCCGAGCGGCCTCGCCCAGCAGCGCGTGCGCCCGCTCCCGCCAATCACCACGCCCGGCGGTCGGCAGACGCTCCGTGAGCTGTAGCAGCGCGGCCGCTCGATGCCATGCCAACGCGCGCTCGTCCAACAGGTCGCGCGTCCTCTCCAGAAACGCCTGCTCCGCCCGCAGCGCCTCGTCGGTGTGCGTGGGGTGCAGCAGCCGGAGCCGGGACAAAGTGGCTAGGAACATTCCGGCGTCGAGCTCCGCCGGCCCCTGCCCGAAGCGGTGCCAATCGATGACCCCGGGGCCCTCCCCGACGTCCAGGATATGGCGGGCGTAGAGCGTCCCGTGCACCAGTCCCACGGCGCCGTCGTCCCGTGGCTCAGTGAGTGCCAACGCGTCGGCCAGCGCCCTGGCGGCAGCGCCGACCGAGAGGTCCGCGGTGCCCAGCGTGCCGATCCAAGCGCGAGTCTCGTGCATCATCCCCGCTGCGCCAAAGGGAAGGCCGAGCCTCACCGGCAGGGACGCGCTGCGCCGCACCCACTGCGCGGCCAGCTCGCCGGCGTGGCGACCCTGGCCCTGCTTGACCAGGTCGTGCGCCGTGGGCCCCTCCAGCCAGCCGATCACCAGCACGCGCAAATCGTGATCCCAGGCCAAGAGCGGGGGCACCCGGGCCCCGGCGTCGCTGGCGAGCCCGGCCGCCCCCAACGCCTGGTACAGCGCCGCTTCGGGCGCCGGATCGTCCGCGAACGTCTTGACGGCGAACCGACGCTGCCCCACCCGCGCGTCAAGCGTGGCCCGCGCACCAGGGTGGTAGCCGCACAGCACGAGCTCGGCCCCTCCCCCTCCCTGCTCGAGCCCCAGGGCCGGGATCGCTCGAGCCAGGCCTCTGTCGCGGATCGCCATCAGTCCCGGCAGTCGGGGATCGTGGGGGAGGTCGGCAGTCGGTCTCAAGCGCGCACCCTCTACGGAGCCTCCGGAGACTTGAGCGGCTCGGGGACCTTGCGCCACTGCTCGGGCGTGAGCACGGCACGGACTTGCTGGAGCGCCCGCTGCATGCTTTGGCTCAGCACGTCGAGTGAGTCTGCAATCGCGTGCAGCGCCGTGACCTGTTCCGCGGAGAGCCCGAGCGAGTCTCGGAATGACATGATTCGCACGATCGGATTGGCGGGCGGCTGCGGTGCTGGGGCCGGGGAGCCCCAGTGCGCCGTGGCGGCGGCGCTGTCCGGCCCGGCGGTGGCGCGGTGATCCGTCGCGCGCAGCCGGTCGCGCATGCGGTTGGGGCCGAGGGCAAGGCGCGCTTGCAGGCCGATCTGGAAGGGGACCGTCACACCGCCGTTCCCCGCGCTATTCGCGCCGAACCGACCGTTGACGAGATAGCGAAACCGGGCCGTCGCCGGATCGAACCCGCGCACGTACAGCAGGACGGGGTCCGGCGCGGCCGCGTACCCCCACCCGTGCAGGTGCGCCGCGCCGTGGAGCCACTCGTCCAGCCCGCCCATCAGGTTCACCGTGAGCACCGAGACCGTGAGCCGGCGCTCGAGCCCGAACCCGGCGGGGCGCCAGCTGAGCTGCAGGTCGAACGACGGCTGCCAGGGACCGGTGCACGAGTTCCGCGCGGCGACGCGTGCGAGTTGGCTTATAAGACACCGCCGCACGGCCCCGGGGGCGTCCGCGATCAAGGTGCGCATCGCGTTGCCGACCGCCGTGTCGGGCGCGGTCGCGGGGACGAAGATGAACGCGCGATCGTTGCGCGCGCCGTCGCCGTTGATGTCCGACCCGACCACAGGGGTGAACGGCGCACCCGACGTGAGCCGGCCGATGGCGCCGAGCTCGAGGGCGCTGGCGATCGGGAGAGTCACGGTGGCGAGGAAGGCGTGGCGCCGCTCGAGATCGCTCGTCGCCCATTCCCGTACGTTCGGGTCGGCGGCGGTGGTAGGCGCGGCGAAT
>QHUD01000108.1 GCA_003221085.1 Gemmatimonadota bacterium | reverse complement strand
CGATGGTGACCTGGTCCACGCCGGGCTGCCGCAACAGATCGTACGCGCAGGCGGATCCCTGAAGTCCCGCGCCCAGCACCAGCATGCGCATCGCGCAACCGCCTCCGCGTCAACGAGGGAAAATGAGCGGCGGAAAGCTAGGCGGTCACGGCAGGCGCCGGTAGGCCGGGTTAGATTCGCCTGCGATGACTCAGGCCGACCTCACCCGCGAGCGACTCGTGCGAGCGGCACTCGAGCTGTTCACCGCGCACGGCTATCACGAGACCACCACGCCGCAGATCGCGAAGAAAGCCGGCGTGGCGGAGGGCACGATCTACCGCCATTTCACGAGCAAGCAACATTGCTTCAACGAGCTGTACCGCACGGCGGCGCGCTGGGCAGGACAGCTCGTCAAGGATGCCGACGGGCTCAAGGTGGGACCCCGCGAGAAGCTCGCCGAGCTCGGCCGCGGGCTGGTGACGGGGGCAGTGCAGGACGCGGCCCTGGCTCGGCTGTTCTTCATCCAGCGCCACGAGGACCTGCTGGACGAGGAGAGCCGCAAAACCGCACGTGACTTCCGGCTCGGCCTCGAGAGCCTGATCGCGCAGGGCAAGGCCGACGGCTCGGTGAAGGCCGGCGCCGCCGAGGTGTGGGCCGGCGTGTGGCTCGGCGTGGTGACACTCGTGATCGACCGCGTGTCGGCTAAAGAGTGGACGGATACGCACGCGGGGGTGAAGCTGGCGTTGGATGGCGCGTGGGACGCAATCGCCGCTGGACACGCCTGAGTCGGTCAGGGCTCGCTTCGCCACAAAAATACGCAGTCGCTCCGCGAGCCCCGACCGCCTCAGGCGCCTTCTGACCGCCCGGCCGCTAGTCCGCCCGTCCGCCGCAGTTCGAACAATTCGATCTCCGGCGGCGCGAACACGCGGATCGGCACGCCCACGACGCCGATCCCGCGGCTCACATACAGCTGACTGTTACCGCGTTGAAAGTGCCCCATCACGTACTTGGTAATCAGGCTTCCGGCCGACCAACCGATCAGTGGCAGGTAGAACTGGCCACCGTGGATGTGCCCCGCCAGGGTGAGCGGGATGCCGCGCGGGGCGGCCGTGTCCCACGCTCCGGGACGATGGGCCAGCAGCACGTGAAACGCGTCCGGCGGCGCGGCGCGCAAAGCCGCGTCCACGTCCGCCTGCTGCGGATTGTCCGCGCTCCAGCTGTGCGGGTCGTCGATACCCAGGAGGGCGAGCACCGCCCCGTTGCGCTCGATCACATGACAGCCGTTCTGCACGAACACCTGACCCGCGTCCCGGCAGCCGCGGATGACCTCGTCCTCGCCGGTGTAGCGGTCGTGATTGCCGAGCACGGTCACCACGCCGAGCGGCGCCGAGAGGTCGCGGAACGCGCGCACGTACGGCGGGATGTAGGAACGGGAGATGTCGATCATATCTCCCGTTTGCACGATCAGATCGGGTCGGAGCTGGTTTGCCTGCGCCACGATCTCCTGCATCACCTCCTCGCCGAGGTGCATGCCGGCATGCAGGTCCGAGAGGTGCAGTAGCTTGAGCCCGTCCAGCCCGGGCGGGAGGTCGGGGAACCCGAGCGTGCGCCGGGTAACCCGGGGGAGTCGGTAGGCGCTCCAGATGCCGTACGCGGAGAGGGCGGTCCCGGCGCCGGCGTACGCGTAGGTCGCGCGGGCGAGGAAGCGGCGACGAGAAAGAACGGGTGCGCGGTGCGCAGTGCGCGGTTGCTCCCCCTGCGCGGCGGCATTGCGGCTCGCATCGGCGACAACCGCGTACCGCGCACCGCGTACTCGCAGCACGAGCCACCAAACACCCTTGCCGAACAGGTAGACGGTGACCAGCGCACAGTAGATCCATCCCAACAGCTGCCACGCGATCCACGGGCCCGTGAGTGGAATCCGGCCCACGCCCCACACACTGCCCCCGAACAGGACTCGCTGGCCCACCACGAGCCACGGGAGGTTGAACACGATGAAGACCGCAGCCAACGCGACACGCGCCAGGCGCGCGTGGTGGGGCCGGGCGGGGTCGGGAAGGCGCTCGCGCAGGTACAGATAGATCAGCACCTGCGGTGCCATGAACAGAAGGAGATAGATTAGGCGCGTGATCACTCCGTCCAGGCTCCTCGCATGTCTCGTCGTGACGGCGCTCGCCGCTCCCGGGTGGAGGGCGCTTGCCGCGCAACAGCTCACTGCCGCCGAGCGCGCGGCGGCGGTCGCCGCGGTGTGGGCGGAGGCGCGTTACAACTTCGCCTACTGGGACCGCGTCCGGGCCGACTGGGACTCGGGGCTGGTCGCGAACCTGAAGCTCGCCACCGAGCCGCAATCGGATCTGCTCTTCTACCGTCGGTTGCGGCGCCTCCTCGCCTTGCTGGGCGACGGGCGGGCCGCGGTCATCGCGCCCCCGTCCCTCCGCTCCCGCATCGCGCGGCCGCCGCTGCTCGTGTCCAGCGTCGAGCGCCGGCTCTTCATCCTGGACTACGCCGAGAACGACGAGATGCGCGTGGCGCGACCCCCGCGACTCGGCGAGATCCTCGCCGTCCAGGGCATTCCGGTCGAGACCTGGATCCGCGACTCGGTGCTACCGGAAGTCTCGGCCGCCACCCCGGCCGACCGCTGGCAGCGTGCCGCCGGCTGGATGCTCCAGGGTGACAAGGGTACCACCGTCCATCTCCTCGTCCGCGTGCCGGGCGCCGAGTCGCGCGGCCTCAGCGTCACCCGCAGCCTCTCGCTCAACGACCGCTGGCCGCTCGATCCGCCGGCCTTTGCCACGGAGTGGCTGCCGGGCGGTGTCGCCGTCGTGCGAATCGCGTCCCTGGGAGACGGAGAGGTCGTGCGCGAGATCGACCGCGTGTTTCCCGACTTCACCCGCGTGCAAGGGTTGGTGCTCGACCTGCGTCATGCCACGGAGGGCAAGACCGAGTACGCCAACCAGATCCTCGCCCGCCTCACCGACCGCCCGTTTCAACCGGTGCGGTGGAGAACGCCCCAGTATCGGGCGGTGTTCCGGGCATGGAACCTGGGCGACTCTGCTACCACTTGGTACGGAGCGGAGGCGGGAACCGTTGCGCCCCGCGAAGACCATCCGGCATATGGGGGGCCGATCGCCGTGCTGGCGTCGAGCGCCACGGCCGGCGCGGCCGAAGATCTGCTGGCCGCGTTCCGCGCCGCGGGTCGCGGTGTGATCATCGGGGAGCCGTCCGCGGGGAGTCCGGGAGACGTCGCTACGTTCCCGTTGCCGAAGAGCTGGAGCGTCCAATTCTCGGTGGCCCGCCACGAAGCGCCCGACGGCACAGGGTTCGCGGGCGTCGGCGTGAAGCCCGACCTCCTCGTGATCCGGACCGTCAACGACCTGCTCGCCGGAACCGAGCCGGCCTTGGACAAGGCGCGGGAATACCTCAGGGGCGGCAACGGGCGGCAATAGGCGGCACGGGGTTGCTGCCGCCCTCTGCCGCCCTTGCCGCCTTCTGCCGCCCCTAGGTCCCGAGACTTTCCCTGAAGAACCGGATCACGTCCCGCCACGCACTATCCGCGACTTCCGGTTTTTCACGGGTCCGCAGGAAGCCATGGCCGACGCCGGGGTACACGGCGTAGCGGTAGCTCTTGTGGTACGTACGGATCGCCGCATCCACGTCGGGCAGTCCGGCCTTGATGCGCTCGTCGTTCTCGGCGTAGACGCCGAGCCCCTTCGCGCGGATGCGCGCGATGGACGTGGCGTCGGGCCCCGGCCCGTAGCAGACGACGAACGCCGCGAGCGACGGGTTGTTCGTGGCATAGCGGAAGCTTTGCCCGCCGCCCCAGCAGAAACCGATGACGCCGACCCGGTCGGGCCGGGCCGCCTTGACGTGCTTCACGTACGCCACGGTGGCATCGAGGTCCTTCGTGACCGTATCGGGGTCGAGCCCGGCGATGAGCTTGCGCGCGTCGTCCGGCGACGGCGGCGTGCCGCCGCGGCGCGACAGCAGATCGGGAGTGATCGCCACGAAGCCGTCCTTGGCGAGCTGCTCCGTGGTCTGGCGGATGAAGTCCGACAGGCCGAAGATCTCGTGGATCACAACGACGGAGGGGGCGCGATCCTTGCGCTCGGGATACGCGAGGTACGCCGTGATGGTGTCGCGGCCGCTGGGGAACTTGACGTACTCGGCGTGGACGTCCGAGGGACGGAGGTTGGGGGAGGATGGTGGAGGTTGGTGGAGGTTGATCAGGACGACTGCACCGACCGCCGCGACGCTGCCTACCTCCACCATCCTCCACACGCCTCCACCGCCCTTCAGAACCTCAGTTTCCATAGCTCACTCTCCAGATCCGATTACCCATGTCGTCGCTCACCAGCAGCGAGCCGTCCGACGCCACGACCACGCCGACCGGTCGCCCCCAGCGCGATCCGTCCGCCAGCTGCCACCCCGTGACGAAGTCGTCAACCGAGACGGGCCGGCCGCTCTGCACGTGCACCCGGACGACCTTCGCGCCCGTGGCTACGGAGCGATTCCAGGATCCGTGATACGTCATGAACGCATCGCCAGAGTAGGCCGCGGGAAACATAGCACCCGTGTAGAACGCGAGCCCGAGGGGCGCCGAGTGCGCCTGCACCGTCAGCGCCGGCGGCTCGACGCCAGAGCAATCGGCGCCGGCGAATTCGGGGTTCGCCTGGCGGGGAAGATAGCACTGCGGCCAGCCGTACCACTTGCCGTCCTTGAGGATGTTCAGATGCTCGGGCGGGACGTCGTCGCCCAGGTTGTCGCGATCGTTGTTGTTCGCCCAGAGCTCCCCGGTGGTGGGATGAAAGGCGAGGCCCACCGAGTTGCGGAGACCGGTCGCGAACAGGCGGCCGCCTGAGCCGTCCAGGTTGAAGCGCGTCACCGCGGCTCGCATCGAGTCTTGCGCCAACTCGACGCACACGTTGCAGGACGACCCGGCGGCGACGTACATGAGGTTGTCTGGACCGATCACGAGCGTGCGGGTGTTGTGCCCGCCGGCCGGCAGGGCCGAGACCACGGTGATCGGTGTGGTCGCCCCAGGGTCGAGCCGTTTCACGGCCGTCTGTTCGGCGAAGTACATCGTGTCGCCGCGGAAGGCGATACCGAAAGGACCATCGAGGCCGGCCAGCACCGTTTGCGCCGGCGCGTCGGCGACCCCGTCGCCGTTAGCGTCCACGAGTCGAACGATCTGGCCCCCGACGGGCAACGAGGCGTACACCGCACCTCCAGGACCGAGCGCCACGTAGCGGACGCCGCTCAGACCCTCCGCGAACAGATTGACCGTGAAGCCATGCGGCACGTACAGCGCGTACCCGGCGATGGGGATCGTGTCCTGCCCACCCGCGGGCGGGGGGGGTGGAGGGGGCGGGCGTGTCCTGTCCTCCGCCGGGATCGCGCAGGCGAGGCTGATCGCCGCCAGGAACGGGAGTCGATTCATTGGGGTCTTTCCTTCGCCTCGCTACCCCGCGCGTCGATGGACGTTCGCTGCTACCTGCCCTTTTCCGCGTACACGCCCTGTAATGCGCTCTCGCCAGGCGGCATCCGGTCGCGGCTCTGCAGCGCCTGTTCCGAAGCGCGCTCGACCTCGGCCGTCACCTCCGCTTCGACCTCCTCGAGCCGTCGCACGGTGACTCCGTCCGCCTTCAGGTATTCCTCGTACATCCCGATCGGATCCCGCTTGCCCCAGTGCTCGAACAGGGCGGCGGGGAACGTGTCGCGCGCCTCGCGCTCGTCGTGGGTCGCGTGCCCTCCCATCCGGAACGTCTCGGCGACGAGCAGCGCCGGTCCCTCACCCCGGCGGCAGCGCTCGGCCGCGAGTTTCGTCGCGGCATATGCGTCGAGCACGTTGTTGCCGTCGAACGCGGCGTGCGGGATGCCATAGCTCGCGGCCCAGTCTGCGAAGTTGCCGGGCAGGTGATGCTGGTCGAGCCGGGTCCCGAGGGCGACTTGATTGTTCTGGATGATGAAGATGGCGGGAACCTTCTGGACTGCGGCGAAATTCGTGCCCTCGTGTGCGGCCGCGGTATTGACGGAGCCGTCGCCCACCCACGTCAGCGCCACGCGCGGCTCCTGCCTGATCTGGAAGGTGAGCGCGATTCCGGCGGTCACGGGAACCATGTCGCCCACGTGCGAGATGGGCTGCAGCACGCCGAGCGCCCAGGCGCCGACGTGAAGATCGCGGCCGCGCGTGGGCGAATCGTCGCTGCCGAGGTAGGCACGCAGCATGTCGCTGACCGGCAGCCCCAGCTCGCAGCAGGCCGCGGCGTTGCGAATCATCGGCGCGACCACGTCCCGGCCGCGGTCGAGCGCGTGCACCGGGCCGACGGTCGTGGCCTCCTCCCCGGTCCCGAGCCACGCCTTGGAGATCACGCCGGTACGCACCCAGCGCTTGAGCTGAATATCGTGCAGCCGCGCGCGCAGCAGTCCGGCATACAGCCCCAGCCTGGTTTCGACCGGGAGCCGTGCGACGACGGCGGCGCGCGCGGGATCCCGCTCGATCGTCTCCCGGAAGCCGCGCACGAGGCCGGGGTCCGGCCGCCACTCGATGTACTCGGGCGGATCGAAGGCGGGGAAGCGCCTTATTTCAGCTTCTCCTTGATCTTCGAGAGGAAGCCGCCGGCGTGGGACGCGGTGAGCGCGTCGGCAAACTCGAGCGCGGTGTTGTAGCGCCCGTCGGGGTTCGGCTCCAGCGCGCGGGCGAGCGCGCTCTCCAGTCCCTCGGAGAGATCGGCGCGGAGCTGGCGCAGCTTCTGCGGCTGGCCGCGGAGCCGGGCGATCATCATCTCCTGGGCGTTGCGCCCCTGGAACGGCAGCTTGCCCGTGAACATCTCGAAGGCGACGATGCCGAGGGCGTAGATGTCGGAGCGGGCGTCGAGCGGCTTGCCCCGGATCTGCTCGGGGCTCATGAACTCGGGCGTGCCGAGGATGATGCCGGTCGCGGTGAGCTTGGCGATGGCCGGATCGGCGCGGCGCTCCTTCGCGAGGCCGAAATCCATGACCACCGCGCGCTCGCGGCCGTTGTCCTCGACCACGAGCATGATGTTCTCGGGCTTCAGGTCGCGGTGCACGATCTGGAGCTCGTGCGCGTGGTGCAGGCCGGCGCACACCTGCCGCAGGATATTGATCCCGGCGGCGAGATGCATCGGCCCACCTTTCACCTCGCGGTCCGAGAGGATCTCGCCCTTGAGGAACGGCATCACGAGGTAGATCAGCCCATCCTCGGACTCGCCGAGGCGCAGGATGCGGCAGACGTTGGGATGGTCGAGACGCATGGCGAGACCGGCCTCACGCCGCAGCCGCTCCACCGAGCTCCGGTCGGTGGCGAGCTTTGGGGAGAGCACCTTGATCGCCACGTCGTGGCCGGTCGACACTTCGCGGGCGAGGTAGACGTACGACATGCCCCCTTCGCCCAGCTTCTGCTGCACCTGGTAGCGCGAGTCGAGCACCTCTCCCAAGAGGGAGGAAGCGCGGTCGAGTCCCGGCTTCGCCTGCGGTGGCGTGCGGACCGCGGTGCCACCGGTCGACGGCGAGCGCTCGGCGGGCCGTGGCGTCCCCGGCTTCGCCGGCACCTCCAGGAGCATGCTGCCGTCGCGGGGGCAGAACCGGGCGCTGTCGGCGTACACGGTGCCGCACTTGGGGCAACGGCGTTCGCTCATTGACGCACCAAGTTGCGGCCTTCGTTCTTGGCGCGATAGAGGGCTTGGTCGGCGAGGGCCACGAAACTGTCGGCGCTCGAGACGCGGTCGTCGGGGAAGGACGCCAACCCGATCGAGATGGTCAGGTTGAGCGGGTCTTCCCCCGGGTCGGCGAAATCGTGGTGCATCACGCGCCGCCGCAGGCGCTCGGCGAAGATGGCCGAGCCGTGGAGCGCCGTCTCGGGCATCACGACGACGAACTCCTCCCCGCCGTAGCGGGCGACCAGGTCCACCGACCGCGCCTGCTGTCGCAGGATCTCGCCGACTTGGCGCAGGACCGAATCTCCCGCAATGTGGCCGCGGGTGTCGTTCACCAGCTTGAACCGGTCGATGTCCGCGAGCAGGATGGTGAGTGCCAGATTGTATCGGCGGGCGCGGTCGAGCTCCGCTTCGAGGTCTTCCGAGAGCGCCCGGCGGTTGAGGCACCCGGTGAGCGCATCCGTGTTGGCGAGCTTCTCGAGGCGCTTCTTGTCCGACACCGCGGTCTCGAAATCGTACGCCTTCTCGATGGCCGCGACGGCCGTACGGATCACCGTCTCGGCGAACTGCGCATCGGCGCGCGTGAGCGGCGGATCCTCACCCGTCGTCCGCAGGAAGAACACGCCGAGCTGCTGGTCCTTCATGGAGAAAGGCAGCGCGACGGCGGAGCGGGTCGGGACGATGATCTGCTCGCGCTGCCACCGCACCCGCTCTTCCTGGTACAACGGATCCACCGTCACGTCTTCGACCAGCACCGAGCGGCTGGTAGTGAGGGCCCGCTGGATCTCGGGGTAGCGGACCAGCTCGATCTGGAGGTTGCGGAGCATGGGGTTTTCGTACGCCGCGACGACCACGCCCAACTGGTCTCCAGGTTTGGCGAGCACCATCGAGCACTTCGAGATCTGCAGGACGCGCGCCACGCGCCGCACCAGGATGTGATAGATCTCGTCGGGCTTGAGGGAGTCCGTCACCTCGTGCAGGATGTCGACGATGGCGGCGCGGCTCTGGGCCTCGTCGCGCGCCCGCGTCAGCTCCTGCGCCGAGCGAATGTGCGCCTTGACCCGCGCCAAGAGCTCCCGCACGCGGAACGGCTTCGAGATGAAGTCCGCCGCACCGAGGCCCAGGGCTTTGACCGTCGCCTCTTCGGGAGGCATCGACGAGATCATCAGGACGGGCACGTCCCGGAAGCGGTCGTCGGCCTTCATTTTCGCGAGCAGCTGCAGCCCGTCGACCTTCGGCATCATGATGTCGAGGAGCAGGAGGCTGGGGCGTTCCTCCTCCAGCTTGCCGATGAGTCCCTCGCCGCCGGGCGCGACGACGACCTCGTACCCGTTCTCCTTGAGGATCCAGCTCAGCGTCCGCACCAGCGACTGATCGTCGTCGGCGACGAGGATCTTGGCGGCGGGCTCGGGCATCGGACCTTCAATCCTGGAGCAGCGAGGGATCGACGTTGCCGCCGCTCACCACGAGCACCGTGGGGGAGACGGGGTGGACAGCGCCGGAGCGCACCGCGGCCGTGGTCGCGGCGCCCGACGGCTCCACCGCCAGCTGGCAGTGCTGCCACAGAAAATGTACCGCCTCGCGCAGCGCGCCGTCGTCCACCAGCGCCACGCCGGCCACCCGGTCGCGCTGCGCCGCGAGCTGCGCGAACGGGATTTCACCCACGCCGAGCGTGATGAGGCCGTCGGCGATGCTGGCGGTGCGCTCGAGCCGCACCGGGTGGCCGGCCTCGAGCGAGCGCTTGAGCTTGGGGGCGCCGGCGGGCTCGACGCCCCACACCGTGGCGCGACTGTCCGCCGCCGCCAGGCCGGTCACCACGCCCGCAATGAGGCCCCCCCCGCCCACGGGCACCAGTACCGTCCGCACGCCCGAAAGCTGCTCCGCGATCTCGAGTCCCACAGTGGCCTGGCCGGCGATGATGTCAGGATGGTTGAACGGGGGTACGATGGCGAGCCCTTCGCGCGCGGCGATCTCCTCGGCCCGACGCTGGCGGTCCTCCGAGGTGCGACCCGCGAGGACCACCTCTCCACCCCACTTCTTCACGCCCGCAACCTTCACGGCCGGCGCCGTCTCGGGCATCACCACCACTGCGCGCACGCCCACGAGCTGTGCCGCGTACGCCAGCGCCTGGCCGTGGTTACCGCTCGAATACGTGATCACCCCCTTGCGACGGACGTCCGGCGGTAGACGACGTACGGCGTTATAGGCCCCACGGACCTTGAACGCACCGACGGGCTGCAAGCTCTCGAGCTTCAGGTAGGCGTCGAGGGGCTCCACGAAGCGCAGGGGCGTGCGGACCGCCACGCCGGCGAGTCCGGCGGCCGCCTCCCGCACGTCCTGGGCAGTGACCACGCTATTTTTTCTTCTTCGGCTTCGGCTTGGCCTTCGCCGGGGCCTTCTTGGCCTTGGCGGGCGCCCGCGGAGCCGCGTCGTCCTCCCCGTCGCCCTCGCCGTTCTCTGCCTCGTCTTCCTTCACGACCCGGGCCACGTCCACCACCAGATCGCCCGGCGTCAGGTTCATGACCTTCACGCCCTGGGTGTTGCGGCCCGAAATGCGGATACCTTCGACCGGCACGCGAATCATGATCCCCTTCTTGGTGATCATCATCAGCTCGTCGTCGGGAAGCACCTCTTTGAGGGCGACGATGTCGCCGGTCTTGTCGGCGCGCTTGAGCGTGATGATGCCCCGGCCGCCGCGGTGCTGCACCCGGTACTCGTCGAGCTCGGAGCGTTTGCCCATGCCCTTCTCGGTGACGGTGAGGAGCGTCGACTTGCGGCGCACCACCACCATGTCGATCACCTGGTCCTTCTTGTCGAGCTCGATCCCTTTCACGCCCGTGGCCGTGCGTCCCATGTCCCGCACGTCCTTCTCGTGGAATCGGATGCTCATGCCATGGTGCGTGGCGAGCACGATGTCGTTCCGCCCGTCGGTCACCTGCACGTCGATCAGCTCGTCGCCCTTCTCGATGTTGATCGCGCGAATACCCACGGAGCGCGGGTTGCCGAACTCGGAGAGCCGGGTCTTTTTCACCACGCCCTGCTTCGTGGCGAACAGGAGGTATTGGTCCTCGGAGAACTCGCGGACCGGCACGAGCGAGGCGAGACGCTCGTCGGGCTTCATGGCGATGCAGGAGATGATCGGTTTGCCGCGCGCGGCCCGCGCCGCCTGCGGGATCTCGTGCACCTTGAGCCAGTAACACTGCCCCTGCTGGGTGAAGAACATCACGTAGTCATGGGTCGACGCGATGAACAGGTGCTCGACCCAGTCGTCTTCTTTCGTGTGGGCGGAGATCACGCCCCGGCCGCCGCGGCGCTGGCGCCGATAGGCCGACACCGGCAGTCGCTTGATGTAGCCGGCGTGGGACACGGTGATCACCATGTCCTCTTCCGCGATCAGGTCTTCGATCGAGAACTCGCCCTGATCCGCGACGATCTCGGTGCGCCGCTCGTCGCCAAAGCCGTGCGCCAGCTCCGAGAGCTCTTCCTTCAGGATCTTCAGGCGCCGCGGCTTCGACCCGAGGATCTCCTTACACTCCTTGATGAACTTGCGGACTTCCTTGAGCTCGTCCTCGAGCTTGGTGATCTCGAGGGCGGTGAGGCGGGCGAGCCGCATGTTGAGGATTTCCGCCGACTGCTTCTCGGACAGCTTAAACCGCTTCCGCAAGCTGGCGTCCGCGCTCGGCGTATCCTTCGACTTGCGGATGATCTTCACGACCTCGTCGATGTTGTCGACGGCGATCTTCAGGCCTTCGAGGATGTGCTCGCGGTCCTGGGCGCGCTTCAGCTCGAACTCGGTCCGACGGGTGATGACGGTGTGGCGATGCTCGATGAAGTGCTCCAGCAGCTCCTTGAGGTTCATCTCCTTGGGCGCGCCGTCGACCAGGGCGAGCATGATCGCGCCGAAGGTGGTCTGCATCTGCGTGTGCGCGTACAGCTGGTTCAGGACGACCATCGGCACGGCGTCCCGCTTCAGCTCGATGACGACCCGGATGCCTTCCTTGTCGGACTCGTTCCGGAGGTCGCTGACGCCCTCGAGCTTCTTGGCCAGCACCAGGTCGCGGATCTGCTCGATCACGCGGTCGGGGGAGACCTGGTAGGGGAACTCGGTAACGACGATCTGCTGCTTCCCGGTGGACTCCCGCTCCTCGACGGTCGCCCGCGCGCGGATCGCGATCCGGCCGCGCCCTTTTTCGTAGCACTCCTTGATGCCTTCGCGACCGTAGATGATCGCCCCGGTCGGGAAGTCCGGGCCCTTGATGAATTTCCGGAGATCCTTGACCGAGGCGTCCGGGTGATCCACCAGGTGATTGATCGCCTCGACCGCCTCGCTCAGGTTGTGCGGCGGGATGTTGGTCGCCATTCCCACCGCGATGCCGGAAGTGCCGTTGACGATGAGGTTGGGCAGCCGCGCCGGGAGCACCGTGGGCTCCTGCAGCCGATCGTCGAAGTTGGGGACGAAATCGACGGTGTTCTTGTCGATATCGTCGAGCATCGTCATCGCGATGCGCGTCAGCCGCGCTTCGGTGTAGCGGTAGGCGGCCGGGGGATCGCCGTCCACCGAGCCGAAGTTCCCCTGACCGTCCACCAGCGGGTAGCGCAGCGAGAAGTCCTGCACCATGCGCACCAGCGAGTCGTACAACGCGACGTCGCCGTGCGGGTGATATTTGCCGAGCACGTCGCCCACCACGGTCGCGCTCTTCTTGTAGGGGCGACCGGGGACGAGCCCCAGCTCGTTCATGGCGTACAGGATGCGGCGGTGCACGGGCTTGAGCCCGTCGCGCACGTCGGGCAGCGCGCGTTGCACGATGACGCTCATCGAATAGTCGAGGAACGACTCCTTCAGCTCGTCTTCGATGAGGCGCGGGACGATCCGTTCGCGGGCGTTCGGTGCGGTCATGAAACCAGGTGTCAGGTGTTAGCTGTCGGGTGTCAGCACGGCTCGGCGAGACTGCCTAAGTTCCTAAAAAATAATCACTTAGGTCCTGAAAGGCAACGCGAAGACGCTCGCTAACTGGGGCTGGAGGCGGCACTTACAGTTGACGATTGGTTGACAGGTGCCCGTTAGACTGACCCCCAGGCTGAAGCCTGGGCTCGGCCAATACCGTGCTGAAGCACACGGAGCGAAGCGGCGCCGATGAGCGGGTGTCCTTCAGGGCAGTGTTCGCCGAGCCCATCCTTCCGGACGGGAAGCTCACTCGGTCTCGGTCATCTGAACTGCGATCTTCCCCAGTTGCTCTCCCCGTTCGAGTCGCTCGAATGCCGCCCGCGCCTCAGTGAACGGAAAAACGCGGTCGACAATCGGCCGCAGTTCCCCGGCGCCGAGCAGGCGCACGATCTCGCGATACTCGGCGTCGTTTCCCATCGTCGAGCCCAGGATGCTCCACTGGTGCCAGAACAGGCGGCGCATGTCGAACGCGACCTTGGGCCCCGTCGTCGCGCCACAACTCACGAGCCGCCCGCCGCGCGCGAGGGAGCGCAGCGATTCATCCCATGTCGCCTCGCCCACGTTCTCGATTACGACGTCGGCGCCGCGCTTGTTGG
>QHUD01000192.1 GCA_003221085.1 Gemmatimonadota bacterium | reverse complement strand
CCTTCACTGCGTCGCTTACCAAGATGCTGACGAGTTCGACCAGCCACTCGCGGCTGTCGTGTTCGAACCGGAAGTCCACGCTGGACGAGCCAATCCCGGTTGGGTACTCGTAGTGCGCGGTCAGGCCGGCCCGGTGAATCTCCGCCGCGACGCGGAGCTCGAAAAGGAGCGGCTTGGTCTGGTAACACCACCGCTCCCCGTCGAGGCGAGCAATCAGCGGCGCGATCCAGGGCACGCCGCTCAGCTCGTCGCGCACCGCGCGGCAGTAGTCCACCTCGGAAGCGGTCAGGATCTCGCCGAACATATTGTCTAATCTAACGATGCGGTGCAGCAAACCAGGCGGCCGAGCCGTCTTCGGGGCCAGATGCGACCCCATGTACGTGTATCAGGCGGTCGCGTCTGCGAGATTCAAATGATGGCCACAGCCGCCGCTGTCTCACGGGAGGTAGGCCTCCGGCGCGGCGTCGCGCTCGAGGCCGTGACGATCGGGTACAACGCGCTCGAGGGCATCATCGCCATCGCGGCGGGGCTCGCCGCTGGCTCCGTGGCGCTGACCGGGTTTGGCGTGGACTCGGTTATCGAGGTCACGAGTGGCGTCGTGCTCTGGTGGCGTCTACGCGCCGAGCTGGGGGCGCCGCCCGTCGGCACGGCGGTCGAGGCCCGGGCAGGACGCGTCGCCGGACTGCTGCTGGTCGTGCTTGCCGGCTACCTCGTCGTCGAGTCAGGACGCCTCCTCCTGGTGGGCGCCCGCGCAGAAACGAGCATCGTCGGCCTTGCGATCACGTTTCTCTCGCTCATCGTCATGCCGCTACTCGCGCGGGCGAAGCTGCGCGTCGCCGAGGCGTTGGGCAGCCGGGCCCTCCGCGCCGACGCGCACGAGACGATTGTGTGCGCGTGGCTATCGTTCACGACGCTGTTGGGCCTAGGGCTCAACGCCGCGCTCGGCTGGTGGTGGGCTGACCCGGTGGCGGCTCTAGCGATGGTCCCCCTCATCCTGCGAGAAGGGCTCGAAGCGTGGCGGGGCGAACCGGTTTCATGAGCAGGGCCATCGGCCTGATCTGGTTCCGGTCCCGGTGACGCATTCTCACTGCAGTCGCTCCTCAGCCCGTGGAACACGATCTTCCGCGGGAGCTTGCGAGTCTCATTCCCCGCGTGTGGCAGGGAGATGTCCCCAGGGGCGCACCGCCTGAAACGGCGGCGGGGGCGCGAAATACTGCTCCGCCTCCGGGTCATAAAGCTCATGGTCCGCAGGCACGGCCTCGAAGCCATGGCACGTCTCATCGCCGCTCAGCGCCTGGCAAAGCGTGTCCAAGTACGACGAGTGGCCATCGATCAGCAACTCAGCAATTCGCTTAGTGTCGGCGAGCGCACGGGGAGGGAGTACGCCACCTAGGTACGTCTGGATGACCCCGTCTCTGCGCAGGACGCCCGTACCCGGTGTATGGGGAACTGAGGCCATTGGTAGGACCCTGAGGACCCTCAGGTGGTCATCCAGCATGAGAAGCGCCAGACAGGTGGCAACCGACCGACGACACACCTTCGGCGCCGCCGCTACTGGTCGGGCGATGCGCAGCAACCAAAACAACTCGGTGTCGGTGTGCAATCGCGTTACAATGCCGCTCACATCACCCGGTGTTGAGTCAGCGGCGCGGGCGATCACCAAGCGAAAACGTAGGCTGGACTCCAGCATGGCGGTGCTGAAACTAGACTCGTGGGCCCACCTCGGCGAACAAGGTGCAGGGTACGCAGGCGGGGCCCTCGTGAAGGTACTGCCACCCAAGGCGGCTTGGTTTCGTGGCATACTAGACCTCCGTAGCTGACTCGCCCCTGGGCAAGGGTCAACGTGCGAAAATCCGGGGGCGCCCGCCTAGCGGCGGTTATAACTACAATCGTCCGTCTTCGCAGAGGCCCACCATGGTCGCGAGCGACTCCCCCTTGTGGTTTCCCAACCGCCGCGTCGGCGAACGCCGTCGCGTTCCGTCACGCCGCAGCGGGGTGGACCACCGCCACGCGAGCGCGCCCGGTCCCGCGGAGTGGCGCAGGGGCGAGCGACGCGAGCTCGCCGATCGGCGCCGCGGGACCGAGCGGCGGCGCCACACCACGGCCGAGTGACCGACGGTCGGGCGCTCGTTGTTCCTGGCACTCGGGATACATGCTCGGTTCCGGGACAACGGAACGCCGCGCCGCTACCTCTCTCGGATGCCGAGAGACACTGACGTGGTGGGAGTCTAGCACGGCACGCCGTACCAGGTCGCGTCGGTGAGCAGCACCGCCGACGGGGTGATCGTCGCCTGCGGTCCGGCGGGCACGCACACGACGCACCCGAAGACCGGCCACCACCGGCACACCAAGGACCCGAGCTCGGGCACGAGCACCTGGCACCAGCGGCACGTTCTCTCTGACGTCACCCTCGCGCAGCCCCTGCAGGTCATCGCGTTCTCGGGCGCCAAGCCACCCGCGTGGGCAAAACCGCATGCGGACCGTCCGTCGCATGACTGCTTCACCTTCCAGGTGCTGGCGGACGGCCACGTACGGCTCGCCCTCGTGGGAGTGCGGGTAAGCGGACGACGCGGTCATCGTCGTGACCAAGCAGGCCGCCACCGCGCCCCGGCTGTTTCGCCGGTACGCGCCGAACGTGCTCCTGTGGACGGTGCCGTCCGACAAGGCCTAAAGAGCGCGCCGTCGCGCGCAGCGCGGCGGCGACTGGGCCCGCTACGGCGAAGCGCTGTCCCAGCTGGGCGAGGTGCTGCGCCAGCTGCAAGCTGTCTTCGGAGGCCGCCAGCCCTAGTCGTCAATCGGCGGCCAGGCCTCGTTGTCCGGTGTGTGGAGCATGAAGACGCTGAGGTTGCAACGAGACCCCGATGGGTTTTTCCTCTGGCATCCTGATTACGCGCCGTGGATCGTCGGGCGTCACTCGCTTGCAGCTAACCCAAACGATCGTGCCTTCTTCGATCCGAACACCAGCGAGATCGCGTGGTCTAGTCGCGACGGGATGAAGGATTACGAGATCGACGAGCTCGCCGCTCGCCACCTTGCTGGTGAGCTCGTGGAGATGCCCCAGTTTGAGAGCGAGCGGGAGGTTGAGGCCTGGTTCCTCGAGCGGGGGTTCAAGGTCGAATGGATCTGAGCGGCGCCTACGACTGTCCCTTCAGCTGGCGCCGGATTTCGTTCTTGATGGACTCTGGCAGGGATTCCGCGTCCCGACCCTCAGGTACGTAGACCGACACACCCTCCGGGTTCAGCACGTGGCGATGATAGTAATCCTTCGAGGCAATGTGCTTCGCGGGCTCCTTTTCAGGCATCGTTCCGGGCCAGGAGATGAGTTTCTGGCCGACCATCTGCTGGGGCAGCTCCTGCGGAGGGCTGCCGTCCGCCGGGACGATCCAGCCGCGCTGCTGTCCCCACGGCTGCTTCCTCCGGGTCATCACAGCCTCCAATCCTCAGGTCCGTACGCGCGCTCCCGCCCGTGTTGCGGCCTATGGGGTGCGAAAATGCAGCGGGTCCCGGAGGCTCTGCAACTCCCGGTAATAGTAGAGGGGCGTCGGCCGCTGGCCCTGGAACTTCAGCCGCTTGAGAAACTCGACCTCCGTCGCGGTCGCCGTGCCGCTGAGCGACGAATCCTCAAGGAATTCCTTGAGCCCGGGCTCCTCGCTGACAGACTGTTCGGCTTCCCGCTCGACAAACTCGAATCGCTTCGCCTGCCCTGGGACGACGCTGTGGTTGAGGACAATCTCCAGACCGAACGTCGCAAGGTCGATGTCCCAGGATTCAATCAGCGGATCCAAGAACGCGACGCAGTTCTCCGCAGACACGTGGAAGATGTCCGTATCGAGAAACTCGAGCACGACGACCCGCATCTCCTCGTAGCTGCGGCGACTGAGCCGAGCCACCATCCGGAGCCAGTAGTCATTCTCGAGTTCGTCTTTCGCTACGCGCTTGACCACGTCCAGCAGCGTCTGGGTGACGAGGCGTTCGAGCTCGCCGAAGGGCTGCGTTTCAAAGATCGCGCGGACGTGTTTTTGCCTCTCGGGATTACACTTGCGCAGGATCAGCTCGCGGACTTCGTGAAACAAAGGGGAGGGCTCGTCCCCCAATTCCCGCTTCAATTCTTCCTTGCGCTGGAGATCCGCCAGCTTGGCCAGTTCCCCGCTCGGAAGCTTCAAGAACTTGTCCATGCGGTCATAGATGTCCGTGCGGTTCGGCGCGGGGGGCGCTTTTCTCC
>QHUD01000191.1 GCA_003221085.1 Gemmatimonadota bacterium | reverse complement strand
CGGCGTCACGCCGGACACCTGACCGCTGGGACTTACGATCGCGACGCTCGTGTTGCTGCTCGTCCACGTGACCGTGCGTCCGGTAAGCGTGCTACCGGCCGAGTCCTTCGGTGTGGCGGTGAGCTGGACGGTCTGCCCGACCTGCAGACTGGCCGTTGCCGGGGAGATCGCCACCGACGCCACCGGGATGGTCGTCACGGTAATCGTGGCGCTGCTGCTCTTGCCTTCGCTCGTCGCCGTAATGGTCGTCGAGCCCGGCGCAACGCCTGCCACCTGGCCACTGGGACTCACCGTCGCGACGCTCGTGTTGCTGCTCGTCCACGTGACCGTGCGTCCGGTAAGGGTGCTACCGGCCGAGTCCTTCGGTGTGGCGGTGAGCTGGACGGTCTGCCCGACCTGCAGGCTGGCCGTCGCCGGGGAGATCGCCACCGACGCCACCGGGATGGTCGTCACGGTAATCGTGGCGGTGCCACTCTGGCCTTCGCTCGTCGCCGTAATGGTCGCCGAGCCCGGCGCAACGCCGGCCACCTGGCCACTGGGACTCACCGTCGCGACGCTCGTGTTACTGCTGGTCCACGTGACCGTGCGTCCGGTAAGCGTGCCACCGGCCGAGTCCTTCGGTGTGGCGGTGAGCTGTGCCGTCTGCCCGACCTGCAGGCTGGCC
>QHUD01000190.1 GCA_003221085.1 Gemmatimonadota bacterium | reverse complement strand
CGCCGTAATGGTCGCCGAGCCCGGCGTCACGCCGGCCACCTGCCCACTGGGACTCACCGTCGCGACGCTCGGGTTACTGCTCGTCCACGTCACGGTCCGGCCGGTCAACGTGCCACCGGCCGCGTCCTTCGGCGTGGCAGCGAGCTGAACCGTCTGCCCGATCTGCAGGCTGGCCGTCGCCGGGGACACCGTCACCGAGGCCACGGCTGTGTCCGGTGTGCTCGGCCCGGCCGGTAGCAATTCCCCGACGACCGGCACGGCGACTCCAACCGACGCGTTCGCGATCGCGTTGGCATCTTCGTTGTCGATGCGGCCGTTCGGGTTCAGGGCGTCGCCCGGCGTCACTCCAGGCCGGCACGTCGTCGTCGGATCGCACGTCGGTGGCACGCCCGTCGCGGTCGCGCCACCGTTGACTGGACGCACATTGCCCAGCAGAAACGCCTGGGGCGTCAGCGTCGCCGTCCCGCTAGACACGCGGCTCATGAGCAGCACGTCCCACACGTCGATCGCGCCGTCGAGCGTGACGTCTCCGTAGCGGTACCCGCCCGACGGGCTCACGCCTGCCGCCCGACTCAGGCCGCCGGTAGCAGCTCCCCAGACGAGACGATCGTCCGGCGCCACGGCGATCTCGAGCGTGCCGCGGATTCCGTCGGTGTACGGCCCGTCGCCGTGTTTCTCGTAGTGCAGTCGCTGCGGATCGCACGCGACCGCCTCTTGGATCGCCGCCAGGGGCTCGGTGGCGCGGAGCGTCACCGCAATGGAGTCGCCGGGCGTGGAGTTCGGCGCCGAGATCTGGATGGCTACCGGCGCCGTCCCGCCAGCCGGGGCCGCCGGGGAGGCGACCTCTTTGGCGCAGGCGCCCGCGACCGCGGCTGCCGCGACCAGGAGGAGGCGCGATCGGAGTCGCGCCACCCGCTTGGACAACTTGAAGAGAAAGTTCATGTTGCACTCCTTCGACAGTCGGTTCGTAGGCAACAAAAAGGGCCGCCGGGAACTCGAGGAGATTCTCGGGTTCGCTGGCGGCCCGGCTGACGTAGCGACTTACGTCGCCTTAGTCCCGTGGCTCTGCGGCACCGTCTTTCGACGGCTTTGCTCTGAGCAGCGGATCGAATTTTTTTGGCGGGAGCGCGACGACTGACTACCCCCCCCGCGGTGTGGCACAGTAGCAACAGGCCGGGAATGGGCGCAAGTAGTGCAACGTATCGAATCAGAAACACACGAAGTTGGATTGCTGATACCTTGCAGGGGGCTGCGTTATTGTGCATTGTCGCATATCTCTTCTGTCGAGCGGACGACACTTTGCAGAAAGCGACCAGAGATTTCGGTCACATGTCGTAGGCGAGCGGCACGAACCTGCACGGTGAGTTAGCTTCGACGCTAGTGCACACCCTGTCCCGCCGGACCTTCCTGAAAACGAGCGCCGCCGGCGGTGGCCTGCTCCTCGGTTTCCGCCTCCCTGCGTCGCTGGGCGCCGCCCTCGTCGGGCCGACAGCGGCGCGCGATTTTGCGCCCAACGCGTTCATTCGCATCGACCGCGATGGTGCCATCACGTTGGTCATGCACAAAGTCGAAATGGGGCAGGGGACCTACACCTCGATGCCCATGCTCCTCGCCGAGGAGCTCGACGTCGATCTCAGCCAGGTGCGACTCGAGCACGCGCCGCCCGACGACGCGCGATACGCCGAGCCGTTGTTCGGCGTCCAGGAAACGGGCGGCTCGACGTCGGTGCGTGGCAACTGGGAGCCATTGCGCCGCGCCGGCGCCACCGCCCGCAGCATGCTCGTCTCCGCCGCGGCTGAGACCTGGGAGGTGCCGGCGAGCGCGTGTCGCACCGCGCAGGGCGCCGTGATTCATGGGCCCACCGGCCGCAGCTTGCTCTATGGTGCCCTGGTCGAGCATGCGGCCAACCTGTCGGTCCCGGACAACGTCGCGCTCAAAGATCCCAAGGACTTCAAGCTGATCGGCACCCCGGCGAAGCGGCTCGATACGCCGGACAAGGTGGACGGCACGGCGCAGTTCGGCATCGACGTGCGGCTCCCCGGCATGAAGTTCGCCGCGGTGGCCGCGTGTCCGGTGTTCGGTGGCACGCTCGCGAGCGTCGACGACGCCAAGACGAAGGCCCTTCCGGGCGTGCAGCAGGTGGTGCGCCTCGCCGACGCCGTGGCCGTCGTCGCCGACAGCACCTGGGTCGCGAAACAGGGCCTGGCCGCGCTCGACATCCGCTGGGACGAAGGACCGAACGCGCAGCTTTCGACCGCCGACATCGTGCAGCAGCTGGCGGCGGCGTCCGAGAAGTCGGGCGTGGTTGCCCGCAAGGACGGTGACGTCGCCGGGGCGATGGCCGGCGCCGCAGAAAAGGTGGCAGCGATCTACGAGCTGCCCTTCCTCGCGCATGCCACGATGGAGCCGGTGAACTGCACGGTCCACGTTCGGCCGGATGCCTGCGACATCTGGGTGGGAACCCAGGTCCCGACATTCACACAAACCGCCGCCGCCAAGGTGACCGGGCTGCCCAAGGCCAGGGTCCAGGTGCACAACCATCTTCTGGGCGGCGGGTTTGGCCGGCGGCTCGAGGTGGATTTCATCACCCGGGCGGTACAGGTCGCCCAGCAGGTCACCGGCCCGGTGCAGGTGCTGTGGAGCCGTGAAGAAGACATCCAGCACGACATGTACCGGCCGTACTACTACGACCGCATCGCCGCCGGCCTGGATGCCCAAGGCAAGCCGATTGCGTGGAGCCACCGGGTCACGGGCTCCTCGATCCTGGGCCGCGTCATCAATCAGCTCTTTCCCAAGACGCTCCGGGTGATGCGGGCGGCGGGTGTCCACCAGCTGGTCTCGATGGTCAGGGGTCTCGACCTGGACGCCGTGGAGGGCGCCGTCGAGCCGCCGTATGCGCTCCCGAACATCCGGGTGGAGTACGTGCGCCAGGAGCCGCCGGGCGTCCCGACGGCATTCTGGCGCGGCGTCGGGCCGACGCACAATATCTTCGTGGTCGAGAGCTTCATCGACGAGCTGGCGGCGGCGGCCAAGCGCGACCCGCTCGAGTACCGGCGCGCGTTACTGGACGGCTCGCCGCGCGCGAAGGCCGTGCTCGAGCTCGCGGCGGAGCGTGCCGGCTGGGGCCGGCCGCCGGCGCCCGGCAGCGGACGCGGGATCGCGCTGCTGCACGCGTTCGGCAGCTATGTCGCGCAGGTCGCGGACGTCGCGGTGTCGCACCAGGGCGACGTGCGAGTCCGACGGGTCGTGTGCGCCGTGGATTGCGGTTCCGTCGTGAACCCGGATATCGTGAAGGCACAGATGGAGAGCGGCATCGTTTTCGGGATCACCGGCGCGCTGTGGGGCGAGATCACCATCAAGCATGGTCGCGTCGAGCAGCACAACTTTCACGACTACCGGATGCTGCGCATGAGCGAGGCGCCCGCCATCGAAGTCCATCTGGTCGGGAGCACCGAGGCGCCGGGTGGCGTCGGCGAGCCGGGCACCTCGGCGGCGATGCCCGCGGTCACCAATGCTATCTTTGCAGCGACCGGCCGGCGGATCCGGAGGCTCCCGGTGAAAGACCAGCTGCGACCGGCGTGAGGGGACCCGAATGATCTGGATCGCGCTCGCCTATCACCTCGCGAGCCGGCTTGCCTACGTGCTCTACGTCGGCTTCACGCTCCACCGCCAGGATCGGACCGCATACTTCACCAAGCGCTACGGTGCCGAAGCCGCATTCTGGCGCTTCCGCCGCGTGGCCGCTGTGGTCATGGCGAATGACGCTGTCAGTCTCGGCGTGCTGTGTCTCGTGAGCCTGAACACGCTGCACCTCGGAGTACCGCGCGGTCTCACGATCGCGGTTGGCGCCGTGCTCGCCCTGGTCGGCGTCGCGACGAAGATTTGGGCTGCGGCCACGTTGGGTGACGGATACTACTGGCACAATTTCTTCAGGCCCGCCGACCGCATCGCCCCCAAGGCGGCGGGACCGTATCGCTGGCTCAAGAACCCGATGTATACCGTGGGCTATTTGCCGGTCTACGGCATGGCGCTCGCGGCGTCGTCGGCGTTCGGGCTCGTCGCCGCGCTGTTCGACCAGATCGCCATTCTCACGTTCTATCATCTGGTCGAGAAGCCCCACTTCGAGCGCTGGCGCCGGCCCCCTCCCCCTCCCCCTCCCCCGTCCGAGCCCGTCGTCAGGTCTGCACCTGGTTCCGCCCGCCCTCCTTCGCTCGATACAGCGCCCGGTCAGCCGCCTTGACCACCTGATCCCACTTGGTGTGGCGCTCGTTCTTCTCCGCCACACCGATGCTGATCGTCACCGGGACCCGCTGCCCGGGCCCCCGGTCGGTCAGGACCTTTTCCTTCTTCTTCTTCGAGCGAAACCGGGCCCGTAAAATGAAGCGCGTGTCCTCGACGGTCTGTCGGAGCGCCTCGAGGTCGGGGAGGCACTCCTCGGCGGCTCGCCCGGCGAAGATCACCGCGAACTCCTCTCCGCCGTACCGGTAGGCCTTTCCCCCGCCGCCCACCTGCGCCAGCTTCGCAGCGATCATCTTGAGCACCTGATCGCCGACATCGTGCCCGTGCTGGTCGTTGATGCGCTTGAAATGGTCCACGTCGAGCATCGCGACGGTGTAGTGACCGCCGAGCCGGAGCAGCGCCTCGTTCAGGGCCCGTCGGGCGGGGAGCCCGGTGAGGCTGTCCTGATACGCCATGTGGTAGGACGCTTCCACCACCGCCACGATGAGGATGAGCGCGCCGGTGGCGAGGTAGAACGTCGAGAACCCGGGAGTCCCGGGGCGCGCCGTCGAGAGGCCGAGGAACGTCGGAATCAACGCCCAGGCAAACGAGCGTCCCGTTTGCGTTGGCGTCATGAGCTGGGCCGCCGCCAGCAGCCCGCCGGCGACGAGGAACGCGAGCAGGGCGGGATCGGCGAGGGAGCTCCAGG
>QHUD01000189.1 GCA_003221085.1 Gemmatimonadota bacterium | reverse complement strand
TTATGAGACCGATGCCTTGAATGCCGCGAACTACGCAACGCGGTCCCAGGCCCTGTTCCAGACCCAGTTCACGTTCTAACCCGGACGAGATCCCCATATGAGGCCAACACGCTGGCTCGTACCTGCCGCCCTTGCCGCCCTTGCCGCCCTTGCCGCCCCTGCCGTCGCGCAGGTGAAGCTGAACGGTGCGGGCGCCACCTTCCCGAACATCATCTACCAGGATTGGATGCTGAGCTACAACAAGACACACCCCGCGGTCCAGCTGAACTATCAATCCATCGGCTCGGGCGGCGGGATTCGCCAGTTCTCGGACGGGACTGTCGATTTCGGCGCGAGCGACGCGCCCATGACCGATTCGGCCATCGCCGCGATCAAGGGCAACGTGTTGCACATCCCGACGGTGCTGGGCGGCGTCGTGCCGACCTACAACCTTCCGGGCGTGAGCCAAACGCTCAAGTTCACGCCGGGTGCCCTGGCCGGCATCTTCCTCGGCAGTATCACGAAGTGGAGCGACGCTCGCATCGCGTCGAGCAATCCCGGCGTGAGGCTGCCCGAAGAGGACATCGTCGTGGTCCACCGCTCCGACGGCTCCGGGACGAGCTTCATCTGGACCGACTACCTCTCCAAGGTCAGCTCCGAATGGGCGACCAAGGTCGGCAAGGGCACGTCGGTCAACTGGCCGGTCGGGCTCGGCGGTAAGGGCAACGAAGGTGTCACGGCCACGGTCAAGCAGACCCCGGGCGCCATCGGGTACGTCGAGCTGGGTTACGCCATGATTAACAAGCTCCCGGCGGCGGCGGTCCAGAACAAAACCGGCAAGTTCATCACGCCAGCCCTCGAGAGCGTCACCGCAGCAGCCGCCGGCGCCATGGCCGCGATGGACCCGAACACCGACTTCCGGGTGTCGATCACCAACCCGGGCGGCGATAACGCCTATCCGATCGCGAGCTTCACGTGGTTCCTGATTCACAAGGAGTACGACGACGGGGCGAAAGCCGCCGAGCTCGTGAAGTTCGTGTGGTGGGCCGAGGGCGATGGTCAGGCCCGGGCCCCCGCCCTCGGCTACGCGGCGCTGCCCAAACCGCTGCGGCCCTGGATCGAGGCCCGGCTCAAGACCATCACGGCCGGCGGCAAGCCGGTCTGGACGACGGCAGCTCGGTAACCCTCCAAACCGACTGCCGCACCCCCCCGCTCGGCGGTCTGCGCCGGCGGGGGGTTTGTTTGGTGCTCGTTGTTACATTCTCGTGACACAGGGCGGATACGTTCCCGCCGATGGCGACACTCCCGATGGAGCAGGCGGCGGCGCCGGAGCCCCGGTGGCAGGTGCTGCGGGGCACCAACGTGGGCGACCGCGTGTACCGCGGCGTGCTGACGGCCCAGGCCCTCTCGCTGCCGCTGCTGCTGCTCGCGCTCGTGAGCGAGCTGGCGCTGAACGCCTGGCCGGCGATCCGCCGCTTCGGAGTCCACTTCGTATGGACGTCGGTGTGGGATCCCGTGGCGGGCGTGTTCGGCGCGGCGCCGATGATCTTCGGCACGATCGCCTCCTCGCTCCTGGCCCTCCTGTTGGCGGTGCCGCTGTCGCTCGGCGTCGCGATCTACCTCACCGAGTTCGCCCCCAAGTGGCTGCGTCAGCCGGTGTCGTTCCTGGTCGAGCTGCTGGCGGCGATCCCCAGCGTGGTGTACGGCCTGTGGGGAGTCTTCGTCCTCATTCCGTTCCTGCGGACCTATGTCGTACCGCCGCTGCGCGCCACGCTCGGCTGGACGCCGTTCCTGAGCGGCGTGTTCTACGGCAACTCGCTGCTCGCGGGCTCTGTCATTCTCGCCATCATGATCGTGCCGTACATCGCCGCGGTCTCCCGCGAGGTGCTGCTGGCCGTCCCCGTCAGCCAGCGCGAGGCGGCGCTGGGGATGGGCGCCACGCGGTGGGAGGCGGTGTGGACCGCGGTGGTCCCCTACGGACGCGCGGGGCTGATCGGCGCCGTGATCCTCGGTCTGGGTCGCGCCCTGGGCGAGACGATGGCGGTGACCATGCTCATCGGCAACCGGCACGACATCGGTCTGTCGGTGCTGCAGCCTGCCTACACCATGGCCGCGGCGATCGCCAACGAGTTCAGTGAGGCAACCACCGATCTCTATCTCTCGGCGCTGTTCGAAGTCGGGCTCATCCTGTTCGTGATCACCGTGGCGGTGAACGCGCTGGCGCGCCTCATGATCTGGCGCGTCGCCCGCGGCACGGCCGTGGGGAGCCGGGCGCTGTGAGCGTGCGCCGCCTGCGTCGCCGCCTGGTCAGCGGCACGATGACGACGCTCGTGGGTGTGCTGTCGTTCGTCGCGGTACTCGCCCTCCTCCTCATCCTGGGGCACCTCGTCGCCAAAGGCGCGTCCTCCCTCGACTGGAGCTTCTTCACGAAGAATCCCGTACCGGCGGGCGAATCGGGCGGCGGCGTGGCCAACGCGATCGTCGGAACCGCGATCATCGTCGGGCTCGCCGCGCTGATCGGCCTCCCGATCGGCATCGGCACCGGTCTCTACCTCGCCGAGTACGGGTCGGGCCGGCTCGGCTGGACCGTGCGGTTCGTGGCGGACGTGCTGAACGGCACGCCATCGATCGTGATCGGCATCTTCGCCTGGACCTGGCTCGTCAAGCCGATGGGGCACTTCTCCGCGCTCGCAGGCGGTGTGGCGCTCGCCGCGCTCATGGTGCCCATGCTGGCGCGAACCACCGAGGAGATGGTGCGGCTGGTCCCGCATTCGCTCCGCGAGGCGGCCCTCGCGTTGGGGTACGCGCGGTGGCGCACCTCGCTCCGCATCGTCGCACGGACGGCGCTCGCCGGGATCCTGACCGGCTGCCTCGTGGGGATCGCGCGGGTCGCGGGGGAAACCGCGCCCCTGCTCTTCACCGCCCTCGGCAACCTGAACTTTTCGACCCACGTGCTGGAACCGATGCAGACGCTGTCGCTCCAGATTTACGTGTATGCCACCGGCCCATTCGACGAGTGGCACCGGATGGCCTGGGCGGCGGCGCTGGTGCTCATGGGGCTGGTCCTGATCCTGGCCCTCGCGGCCCGCTGGGCCCTGCGATCCCGCTATGGCGCCGCCCGCTGACGCCCGGCTGCAGCTCGAAACCGCGCGGCTCACGGCGCTGTACGGCCGCCGGGCCGTGGTGAAGGATGTGTCGATCCTCTTCCCCACCCACACCGTGACGGCACTCATCGGCCCGTCCGGGTGCGGCAAGACGACGTTCCTGCGGTGTCTGAACCGCATGCACGAGCTGTCGGAAGGCGGCTGGATCACAGGCAAGGTGCTGCTCCACGGGGAGGACATCTACGACCCCGGCGTCGATGCGGTCCAGCTGCGGCGTCGCATCGGCATGGTATTCCAGCGGCCCACGCCGTTCCCGACGATGTCGATCTACGACAACGTGGCCGCCGGGCTGCGGGTGAACGGCAGTCGTCCGCGCGCCCAGATCGACGCGGCCGTCGAGGGTGCGCTGCGCCGGGCGGCGCTCTGGGACGAAGTGAAGGACCGGCTGCGCCACAGCGCACTCGACCTCTCGGGCGGCCAGCAGCAGCGCCTCTGCGTCGCGCGGGCCCTCGCCCCCGAGCCCGAAGTGCTGCTGCTCGACGAGCCGACCGCGTCCCTCGACCCGACCGGCACGCAGCGCATCGAGGAGCTGCTCCACGAGCTGAAGACCCGCTACACGATCGTGATCGTGACGCACAACCTCCAGCAGGCGGCGCGCGTCTCCGATTACACGGGCTTCTTCTATCTGGGTGACCTCGTGGAGCTGGGCCGCACCGAAGAGCTGTTCACCAAGCCGACCAAGCACCAGACCGAGGCGTACATTACGGGGAGGTTCGGATGAGCGCCGCCGTAGAGCCAATTCACCAACCGGCCCCCGCCGTGCCCCGGGTGACCGCCCGGCCCGCGCCCGTCGCCACGCCCATCATCGACGTGCGGGCGTACAGCTTCTGGTACGACGCGACCCAAGCGCTGTTCGACGTGACCGTCACTGTTCCCCGCCGCGCCGTGACCGCTCTGATCGGGCCGTCGGGCTGCGGCAAGAGCACCTTCCTGCGCTCGGTAAACCGGTTGAACGACCTCATCCCCCACACGCGCCACACGGGCGACATCCTGCTCGAGGGCGTCTCCGTGTTTTCCAAGGGCACGGACCCGGTCGCGTTGCGCCGCGAAGT
>QHUD01000188.1 GCA_003221085.1 Gemmatimonadota bacterium | reverse complement strand
CCGAATTCGACACCCGAGTCGGCGACGCCGCCGAGCACTGGCGGCTCGAGCGCGTCGGCGTGGTCGAGCGCAACATCCTCCGCCTTGCGCTCGCGGAGCTCGCCGAAGGATCGACCCCGGCGCGGGTGGTGATCGATGAAGCCGTGAAGCTGGCGCACTGGTTCGCGGGCGCCAAGGCGCCGGGGTTCGTGAACGGCGTGCTCGACACCGTGGCGCGGGAATCCGGCGCGCTGTGAGAATTCTGCTCGTCAACTGGAATGACCGTGAGAATCCCCACGCCGGGGGCGCCGAGACGCACCTGCACGAGATCTTCGGTCGCCTGGCGCGCGGCGGTCACACCATCGATCTGGTGGCGAGCGGCTGGCCGGGGGCCGCGCGCGAAGCGCAGCTCGACGGCCTGCGCGTGCATCGCGCGGGCGGGCGACATACCTTCGCGCTGCGCGCCCGCGGGGTGGTGCGCCGGTTGCTGCGGGCGAGCCGCTACGACGTCGTGGTCGAGGACGTCAACAAGCTCCCGCTGTTCCTCCCCACGCTTACCGACCGGCCGTTCTGTGCCCTCGTGCCGCATCTGTTCGGGGCGACGGCCTTCCGCGAAGCCACCTGGCCCATCGCGTCCGTGGTATGGGTAGCCGAGCGGCCCATCCCCTGGGTATATCGCCGCGCCTGGTTCCACGCCATTTCAGAGAGCACGCGCGAAGACCTGGTCCGGCGGGGAGTGCGCCGCGAGCGCATCGAAGTCATTTACCCGGGCGTCGATGCGACCTGGTTCGCTCCCGACGCCGCAGAGCCGCGCGCCCGCGAACCGACGTTCTTGTACGTGGGGCGTCTCAAGCGTTATAAAGGAGTGGAGATTGCGCTCCGGGCGCTGGCGGTGGCGCGCCAGGCGCGTCCCGACGTCATTCTCGAGATCGCCGGCGGCGGCGACGACCGGCCGCGGCTCGAGCGCCTGGCGGGGACGATGGGCCTCGGCGCGGCCGCCCGGTTTCTTGGCTTCGTATCCGAGACGGAGAAACGCCGGCTGCTGCGCCGGGCGTGGGCGGTGGTGCTGACGAGTCCGAAAGAAGGGTGGGGCATCTCGAACGTGGAGGCGGCGGCGTGCGGGACTCCCGCGCTCGCGTCCGACAGTCCCGGCCTCCGAGAGTCGGTTCGGCACGGCGAGACCGGCTTTCTGGTGCCGCACGGCGACACGCGCGCGCTTGCGGACCAGATGCTGGCCCTGGCCGCCGATCCGACGCTCCGGGCACGGCTGGGTCGCGGTGCCCGCGCCTTCGCGGAGCAGCTCTCCTGGGAGCAGGCGGCCCGGGCGACCGAAGCGCATCTGCACCGGGTCATCGCTCAGGGAGGCTGAACGATGCGGATCACCATCACGGCACGCCACTGCGAGATTCCCGCCGAGCTGCGCGCCCGAGCGCGGGTGCGGCTCGAGCGCCTCGCGCGAATCGCGCCGCGGCCGCATGATGGCCGAGTCGTGTTCGTGGCCGACAACGGGCGACCGACCGTGGAGGTGCGGTTGCACACCGCGCGCGGCGTGGTGCACGTGGCTACGGCGCGCGGGGCGGATCACCGCAGCGCGCTGGACCTCGCGGTAGCCAAGGTGCGGCGGCAGCTCGACAAGGACCCCACGCGGCGGCGCGGCGCCCCCAGCCGCCGCGCCCGGGAGCCCCAGCCCCGGTGACGAAGCCAAAGGTGCGCGACCTGCTCGAGCGCAAGGGCGAGCTCTTGCAGCTCGAGGCGCTGACCGGAGAAGTGGGCCTCGACCGCGAGATCCCCTCACCCGAGGCGTCGAGCCCTGGGCTCGTGCTCGCCGGGTACACCAAGCGCTTCGCGGCGCATCGCCTCCACATCCTCGGCGAAACCGAAGTCACGTACCTCGCGTCCCTGGACGCCGCCGCGCGCCGTCGGGCGCTCGAGACGCTGCTCCAGTTCGACCTGCCGTGCGTCGTGATCTCGAAGGGGCAGGAGCCGCCGGCGGAGCTGGTCGTGCTGGCGCGCGCCCGGGGGGTGGCGGTGATCCGGACCCGACTCAAGACGGCGGAGTTCTACCGCCGCCTCAAGCCGTTCCTGGACGACGCATTCGCGCCCGCCACCACAATGCACGCGTCCCTCGCCGACGTGTTCGGCGTGGGCCTCTTGTTCCTCGGCCGCTCCGGGATCGGGAAAAGCGAATGCGTGCTCGATCTCGTGGAGCGCGGCCATCGGCTGGTCGCGGACGACGTCGTGCACGTCACGCGCCGGGGCCATGACGTGCTGATCGGGCGCGGGCACGAGCTCTCCCAGCATTACATGGAAATCCGCGGGGTGGGGTTGATCGACATCCGCGCGCTCTTCGGCATCCGCGCCGTGCGGCAGCAGAAGCGCGTCGAGGTGGTCGTGCAGCTCGAAGACTGGGACGCGACACGCGAGTACGATCGCACCGGGCTCGACGGCCAAACCACGCAGGTGCTCGAGGTCACGTTGCCCCTCGTCACCGTCCCGCTCAATCCGGGCAAGAACCTGACGGTGGTCTGTGAGGTCGTCGCGATGACTCACTTGCTGCGTTACAGCGGCGTGGATTCGGCTCGCTCGTTCAACGATCGACTGCTCAAGCGTCTCGCCGAGCGCCGCCAGCTTCAGGAGTATCTCGAGGAAGACAATGAGTGAGCCACTGCGCGGAGTGATCGTCTCGCATGCGGCTGTCGCCCAGGCCCTGCTCGCGGCGGTCACCGTGATCACCGGCGTGCGCGACGCGCTCGTCCCGGTGTCGAACGACGGGTGTGACACGGGCGCACTGGCCGAGCGCCTCACCCAAGCGATCGACAACAAGCCGGCCGTCCTGTTCGTCGACCTGCCCGGTGGCTCGTGCCTGACGAGCTCGGTGCGGCTGGCGCGGGGCCAGACCAACGTGGCCGTGGTCACGGGCGTGAACCTCGCGATGCTGCTCGACTTTGTGTTCCACCGCGATATCCCGCCTGCCGACGCCGCCCGCCGCGCGGCCGAGGCCGGGAGCCGCGCGATTCGCACCCCCGTGGCATGAGCCTCGCCTTGTACCGCCTCGATGATCGACTGATCCACGGTCAGGTGGTCGTGGGCTGGGGCAAGCCGCTGAACGCGGGATTCATCGTCCTGGTGGACGACGCCGTGCGCTCGAGCGCCTGGGAGCAGGAGCTCTACCGCATGGGCGTGCCGGCCGAGATCGAGGTGGTGTTTGCCTCGACCGAGGAGGCGCTGCAGCGCCTCCCCGACTGGGAGTGCGACCCCCGCGTCGGCATCCTCGTCGCGGGCGACATCGACACCCTCGCGGCGCTCACCGCCAACAGCCACCGCGTGAGCCGCGTCAACGTGGGCGGACTGCACCACCGCCCGGGGCGCTCGGAGCGGTTGCGCTACGTCTACCTGAGCGATGCCGAAGCCGCGCAGCTCAAGACGCTCGCGGCCCGGGGCGTCGAGGTCACGGCCCAGGACGTCCCGACGGCCGTCCCGGTGCCGCTCGAGGACTTCACATGAGCCTCGAGGTGCAGCTCCTGTTGCTCGCGTGGGGAACGCTCGTGGGGCTGGACCTCGTGAGTGTGCCGCAGATGATGATCGCGCGGCCCATCGTCGCGGGGCCGATTGCGGGCGCGATGCTCGGCGACGTGGCGACGGGCCTCCAGCTCGGCGTGTTGTTCGAGCTGTTCCAGTACGACATCCTGCCGATGGGGGCGACCCGCTACCCCGAGTACGGACCCGCCACCGTCGCGGCCGTCAGCGCGGCGCACGCCGCGGCCGGGACGCTCGGGCTCGGGCTCGGCGCCCTGGTGGGACTGATCACGGGAATGGCCGGCGGACTGAGCCTGCACGGGTTGCGGCAGGTGAACACGTGGGCCGTGCGGCGCGCCGCGGCGGCGCTCGAATCGGGCGACGCCCGCGTGCTCGAGCGGCTGCACGTGGCGAGCATCTTGCGCGACGCGCTCCGAGCGGCCGGCGTGACCGCCCTGGGCCTCGTGCTCGCACTCGTGGCGCGCACCTATCTCGCCGGCGCCCTCCCGCCGCATGGAGTCGCCTTGCTGAACCTGGCAGCGGTGGGTGCGGCGCTCGCGGCGGGAGCGGCGGGGACGCTGCGCCTCGTG
>QHUD01000107.1 GCA_003221085.1 Gemmatimonadota bacterium | reverse complement strand
GCTCGCCACCGCGGATGCAGCGACCCTCGAACGGCTCGGCGTGAGCCCCGACTCCGCTGCGCGCTTCCTCGCGCTGGAGGGAGCGAGCGGCGTCCCGGTGAGTGTGCCCGATGCGCCGGGCGACCACGGCACTAACAACACCGCCGCCCTGCTCCGGATGGATTGGAACCTGGCGGAGGCGCACACGCTGATGTTGCGTTTGGACGGACGGTGGAGTTCTGACGATCCCGCGCGCGTCAGGTCCCTGGCTCTCCCGTCCACCGGCGGGAGGCGCTCGGAGCGGGCCGGCGGTGTGATGGCGTCGTGGACGTCCCACTTCGGCCAACTCATCAACGAAGTACGTGGCTACGTCTCGGCCGAGCACACCGACGCCGGGGGGTTCCTCGCGCTCCCGGAGGCACGGGTGCACGTCACGTCGGACCTGCCGGACAGCATCCAGGGCATCGCGACCCTCGCGTTCGGGGGGAACCACGCCTTTCCGCAACACACGGACAACATCACGGCCGAGGTGCGCGAGGAGGTATCCTGGCTGACGCAAGACGCAACGCACCGCATCAAGCTCGGCGGCTATCTCAACTCGGGGCGGCTGCACGCCAACCAGACGCCCAACCAGCTTGGCACGTTCGTGTTTCACTCGCTCCAGGCATTCGAGGCGGGACGGCCGTCGTCGTTCAGCCGAACCCTCGCGCCCCTCGAACAGGCAGGGACGTCGTGGAACGAGGCGCTGTACCTGGGCGACACGTGGCGCGCGGGCGCCCGGCTGCAGCTCACCTACGGCGCCCGCCTCGAGGCGGCGCAGTTCCGCGGCACGCCAGCCTACAACCGCACCCTCGATTCCCTGTTCGGCGTCCGCACCGACCGCATTCCGACTGAGCTGCACGTTTCGCCGCGAATCGGCTTCACGTGGACGTTCGCCGCCGAATCCAGGGAAGCGGGGCGGGCGTTGCCGCGGGGCATCCTGCGCGCTGGCGTGGGGGATTTCCGTAGCCTGCCGCCCACCGCGCTCTACTCGGCAGCGCTGGGCGCGCCCGGGCTCGCGACCGCCGAGACCCAGCTCGAGTGTATCGGGTCGGCGGTGCCGACACCCGATTGGGCGCAGTACGCGCAAGACCCGGCGACCATCCCCACGCAGTGCGTGGACACGGCGAGCGCCGTGACAATCAGCCCGCGCCCCAACGCCACGGTGTTCGATCCCGGCTACGCCGCGCCGCGCGCCTGGCGTGCCTCCCTCGGCCTGCAGCAGCAGTTACCGGGGGCGTACATGCTCGCCGTTGACGCGAGCTACGCCCGGGGCGTCCAGCAGTACGGGTTCCGCGATCTCAACCTGGTGGCGACGCCGCGGTTCACGCTCCCTGACGAAGCCGGTCGCCCGGTCTACGTGCCCGCCGATTCGATCGTCCCAACGACCGGCGCGCTCACTTCGCTCGACTCCCGCGTGCATCCGCAGTTCGGCCAGGTGATCGCGATTGGCTCGGACCTCCGGTCGGATAGCAGACAGCTCACGGTCGGCGTGAGCCGCCTACCGCCGCGCGGAGCGGCCTTGCAGATGTCGTACACCTTCACCCGGGCGCGTGACCAGTCGTCGTTTTCCTGCTGCGCCGTCAGCCAGGGATTCGCGGCGCCGACCACCGCTGGTGACCCCAACGCGCGCGAGTGGGCGACGAGCGCCTTCGAGCGACGGCACTCCCTGCTCGCCACCGTCACGTATCCCGTGAATGCGGCGCTCGAGGTGACGGCCCTCGGCCGGCTCACCTCGGGGGTCCCGTTCACACCGCTCGTCGGCTCCGACATCAACGGGGACGGCGCGCGCAATGATCGGGCGTTCGTCTTCGACCCGGCGACGGCGCCCGACCCCTCCGTTGCGACCGCGATGCGCACGCTCCTCGCGACGGCACCGCCAGCCGTGCGGGACTGCCTGGGGCGCCAGCTCGGTCACGTGGCGGGGCGCAATTCCTGCACGGGACCCTGGCAGCCCGCGTTTGATTTCCAGATCAACTGGCGCCCCGCGTACTTCGGGTCCGCGCGGCGCCTCACGGTGTCCGTGCTCACGGTCAACTTGCTCGGTGGGCTCGACCAGTGGCTGCACGGTGCGGCCAAGCTGCGCGGCTGGGGGTTTGCCGCGGCGCCGGATCCCGTCCTGCTCTACGTCCGCGGCTTCGATCCGGTCGCCCAGCGGTTCAGCTACGGCGTGAACGGGCGGTTCGGGGCGACGGTCGCCGCGAATGGCGGCGTGACGGTGCCGTTCCAGATCGCCATTCAGGCCCATCTTATCGTCGGCCCCATTGGCCCGAGCCGCCGCGTCCGCGCGCTCCTCGGTGAGCCCGGAGCCCCCGGAGCCCCCGGGGCGCGCGGGGTGGGCGGGGGGGGCGGGGGGGGCGGAGGCGTGCCACCGGATTTCGCTGCGCGACTGGCGCAGATCCTCGCCAACCCGATACCCGCGATCCTCGGGTATCGAGACTCGCTCCAGCTGACGGCCGACCAAGTCGCGCGGCTGCGGGCGATCTCAGACTCGCTCGACGCCGCGACCCGCGACGTGTCCGATTCGCTCAACGCGGAGAGCCGGCGGGCCGGCGGGCGTGCCGATCCCACCGCGGTATACGACCGGCTGCGCCTCAAACTGGCCGAGGGGCGGCGGCTCATCCGCCACGCGCTGGAAGCGGCGCAGAGAGCACTCACGCCCCACCAGTGGGCCGTGCTTCCGGACGCGGTCAAGACGCCCGCGCCTCGGTAACAGCTACCCATGACCACCTTCTGGCTGAGCGCAGGCGCGGCGGCCGCCGTCATTCTGGCGGTACTTGGCGTTCTCCAATACGCTCGCTCCGGCGCTAACCTGCTGGTATCGGTGCGGCAATACGAGTTCGAGTTACCCGCGACTGCGCAGCAGGCGTTCGCGAGACTCGCCGAGCGCATTTCACCCTGGAGTGATGAGCCACTGGTTGGAATCGACGACGACGTGGCACGGGGCGTGGAAGCCGTCCTCAAGGTCTTTGGTATACGTGTCGGGCCGAGGCTCGGAATCTTCTGGAAGATCATGCTCAGGAATCGCGGTCGGGCGCCCGCCGAGGCGGTCGAGTTGCACGTGCCTGAGGCCGTCCAAATCGAGGTGCGGCGCGCCAGCATGGGTGACGGCATCGCGGAGGAGTGGGTGGTCCTCCGGGATCGGGCGGTCATAGGGAAGGTGCGACCGGGTGAATCCGTGAGAGTGCTCGCCTGGGGTCCCCGCGTCTCGGAAGAGCCGTCAGTCACTCAATCGAGGGGCAGGGCAGCGGTCCGCGTGCTCAAGATGGTGAGGTCGAGATGGGTGCGGTTAGCGCAGGTTCAACTGGCCCTCCTGGTCGTGATCCTGCTCTACGTCGTGATTCGGCTCACGTGGCTGCACTAACGGTGCCGCCGAGGACAATTGCCTGCCGTTACTCACCCGTGGTGGAGCACCGGTCTCCAAAGACGGCGGGTCCCTGGCGGCCCGCCGTTGTTGCGCTCACGCAGGGTCGTCTAGGACCAACTCGGTCCGCGGCTTTGCGGTGCGCTTGCCTGACGACAAGTACCCGCAAAAATCCCCACACTCTGGGCGAAGGGAGTACTCTTCGAGTGGGTTGCAAAGGCAAGTAATATTGGCCGTATTGACCGTGCTCCACTGTAACCGTGTGGTATGACAGAGGTCCAAAAGAGGTCGAAGGACTCTCTTGGGGTGGGTTGAGAAAGTCCATGTAGATTGCCAGTTTAAGGCTCCCGGCGCCGTAGCCAAGTGGTAAGGCAGAGGTCTGCAAAACCTCTATTCGTCGGTTCGATTCCGACCGGCGCCTCTTCGCAGCGCAGCAGTCGCGCAGGGGGTGGAGCGTGTGGGTCATTCCGAGCTGGGCCATCGGCACCGCGTTCGTCATCTGCGTGGTCGCATGCGCGCAAGTCGTGGTGCGACGGCTGATCGGAAGCACGGACAAGCGCGCCGGCCAGAATCCCACCGAGCAGGCGCTCGAGGACATGCAGCGCAGGCTCGCCGAGCTCGAGGAGCGTATGGACTTCGCCGAACGGCTGTTGGCGAAGGAACGAACCGCCGAGCGCTTAAGCCCACCGCACGGGTGACATGGCCCGTATCCTGATCATCGACGACGACGTCACGCTCCGGCAAGCCCTGACCAAGCACCTGGAGCGCGCCGGCCACGAGGTCCGGCAGGCCGCGGACGGCGACGCCGGGGTCCGCGCGTACGAGCGGCACGCCGCCGACGTGGTCATCGTGGACATCTTCATGCCCGGGCAGGGCGGGCTGCAAACCATCGGCCGCTTGCGCCGGGAATGGCCGGCGGTGAAGATCGTCGCGATGTCCGGCCTCAAGAGCGCGGGATCGATCGACGTCGGGGGACACGCGGTGGCCTTGGGGGCGGATCGCTTCGTCACCAAGCCGTTCGAGGCCGCAACCCTGGTGACGCTGGTCGCCGCGCTGCTCGGCGACCACTAAAGAAGGAACGGCTACGGAGCCGGGTGCGAGCTCGACGTGCGGTTCATCCGTCGAGGCTTGGGGAGCCCGGCTTGCTTCGCGGCGACGAAGCTCGCGATCTCTCGCAACGTGCGGAAGTCGTCGATCTCGAGCTCCTCGAACGACACGTGGATGGAGAAGTGCTCTTCGAGGGACGCCAGCAACTTGACGAACATGAGGGAATCGACGATGCCCGCGGCGAACAAATCGACGTCCGCCGCCGGGACTTCGATCTGTAGTCGGCCCGCGAATAGCTCTGCAATTCGCGCCTCGAGATCACGTGTGTCACGCATCCGGTAACTCCCGGTGCTCGGTGGCAAGGAGATCGTACAACAGGCGGTCGTAAGGCCGGCCGTCGATCCAATGGCAGCGGCGCTGGCGCCCGATGAACTGGAACCCGAGTCGCTCCAGACCGCGACGGGCCGGCACGTTGATCTCCACGGTCCACGCGCCGACCGATTCGAGCCCCAATTCCGTGAAGCCGAACGTCAGCAGCTTGGACGCCGCGCGCGGCGCGTAGCCGCCGTATCGCTTGCGCCCGAGCACGGCCCACATCGAGGACGCCGTCTTGAAACGCCGATCGACGTTGGACAGGCCTACCACGCCGATCGGCAAGTCGCTGCCGTTCGGCGTGAAGGCGCGCAGCACGTGCAGGTCACGCTGCGTCATCACCTTGATCGACACCGGGGTCGGACATTGGACTCCGTTGCCGAAGTCCAGCCACTTGTAGTTGTCCTCCTGGCCCAGCCAGTTGGCCGCGAGCTCGATCAGCTCGGGGCAGTCCAACGGCAGGAGCTTCATAGCCGTACCAATTTTTCCTTCTCGCTTGCGCGGTACACCGGTGCGCCTCCCCCTACGCAGAGTTCGGGCCACGCACCCCGGCGGCCTCAGGACGGCCGCGCGTAGCCGATACGGCCGTTGTGTGGCCCCGATGCAACAGACTTTTGCACTCGGCGCGCACTAACCTGCATCGTTGCGCGCTGAGCGCGCGCACCGACTTGAAGCATCGAATTGTCGAGCGGGATGGGTCAGTGTCCGCCGCTGCGGTGCGTGATAATGAACGCCGTGAGAGTGGCGAGCGAGCGGAAGGGGTCGATCTCAAGGTCTTCCATGTCGAGCCGCAGGCCGAAGTGTTTCTCCAGCTGCAGCAGCAGCTCCACCACGCCGAGAGAATCGAGCTGTCCCGTCGCCACGAGGTCGGTCTCGGGCGTCGGCACGTCGATGTGCAGATGCTTGGCAAATATGGCCGCGAGCTCGGCCTGCACTGCTGCGGCGGCAATCGGTGACGCGGTCATCATTGGACGGCTACGGTCTCGGGTGCGAACAGCTCCTTGAGTCTCCGACGATCGATCTTCCCGTTTGTGGTCTTGGGGAGCTCCGGGAACACGAGCCAGCGGGACGGCAGCATGTACGGGGGCAGAGAGCGTGCGAGGGCCTCGCGCAGGCTCGCCGGCGTCACGTCGGCACCGGGGAGGGGCGTGAACGCGCAGCAGATGGCCACGCCATCGAAGTCCTGGCTCGCCACGCCGACCACGGCGCATTCTCGCAGCGTCCCGAGCACGTGCAGCGCCGTCTCGATCTCTCCCAGCTCGACCCGATAGCCGCGCGTCTTGATCTGCGAGTCCGCCCGCCCCAGAAACCGGACCAGGCCGTCCGGGCCGACGGTCGCCAGGTCGCCGGTACGGTAGATCCGGTCGTCCGGATCGGTGCCGCCGGGATACGGCAGAAACGCACCCTGCGTCTTCGCAGGGTCGCGCCAGTACCCCGGTGAGAGGCCTGCGCCCCGGATGTACAGCTCACCGACCTCCCCCGGTGGTACGGGCCGGAGCGCGTCGTCCAGGACGAGGAGCTGTTCGCCGCCGCAGGCCTGCCCGATGGGGATCGCTTCATCTTCGCTCGCCGGGCAGGACGGCACGGTATAGTAGCTGCTCGCGATCGTCGCCTCCGTCGGGCCGTAGAGATTGGTGAATGTCGCGTGCGGCACCCGCTGCATCCAGTACATGAGCGGTGGGGTGGGGAAGACCTCCCCGCACCACAGCACGCGACGCAAGGAAGGGAAGTCGCCCTCTCGCACCACATCGAACTTCGCCATGTAGTTGAGCACCGAGGGCACGGAGAACCATTGCGTCAGCTCGGCACTGCGGATCAGCTCAGCGAGCTTGTGCGGCAGCAGGTTCAGCTCCGGCGGCACGAGGTGCAGCTCGGCGCCGGCGGCGAAGGTGCCGAACATGTCGAAGGTGGAGAGGTCGAAGTGCAACGGCGGGTGCCCCGAGATACGGTCGGTCGGCGCGGTGCCGAAGTAGGACACCGCCCACTCGATGAAGGCCCGCACGCTGGCGTGGCTGATGACGACGCCCTTGGGGACGCCCGTCGAGCCCGAGGTGAACAGAATGTGGGCGGCATCCCGCGGACCGTTCGCGCTGGGGGGGAGCGTCGAGGGGTACGCGGTGAGATCCGCCAGCGAAAACTGCGCGGTGACGCCCGCGGGCGGCGCGTCGGTGCCGAGCCAGCCGATCGAGTGCGTGTCGGCGAAGCCCGGGGCTGCGGACAGCCCCTCCAGCGTCGGCCCGACGGCCCTCCCGCCGCTCGCCAGAATCCAGCGGTTGTCGCACGACGCGATCATCTTCTCGAGCCGGGGCAGGGGACTCCCCGGATCGAGGGGCACGTACACGGCGTCGGCTTTGAGGACGCCGAGGATTGCGATGATCGCCGCCGGGGACTTGGGGGTGAGCAGACAGACGCGGTCGCCGCGCGCGCAGCCCGCGTCCTTGAGGAGGTGCGCCAGCCGGTTACTGGCCAGCTCGAGCGCCTCGTAGGTGAGACGCTCCCGCTTGAAGACCAACGCGCCCGCTCCGGGGCGCCGGGCCGCCTGCGCGGTGACCCAGTGCTGCAACAGCAAGGTCACGACGTCACGCGCTCCGCCGCGCGCTCGCACACGACACCGATGTGCTCCAGCTCCTCCGGGCTCGCCGGCACGTCCAGAATGATCGTCCGGTAGCCCACGCCGACGTAGCGGGCGATCTCGTCGGCCACGCGGTCATAGCTCCCCACCAGATAGGGGCAGAACGTCTTGTAGTTCTCGAACGGCACCATCCAGTACGGTTGCTCCTCGCTGCCGGTGGTCTCACCCTGCTTGGAAAGTTGCTTGTGCCACTCCGAATCGGAGACCTTCATCGCCAGCTGATGCGTGAGCTGACCTCTGCGATCCTCGGGGAACCGTGCGCGGGCCACCTTCCACGCCTCGCGCGCGTCCTCGCGCGCGATGATCCCGATGCGGATCCCGAGCGCGGCCGCGTCCGGCGGTGGAGCGGCCTCGTATTCGGCGACGGGTTTGGGGTAGCGCACCGCGAGCGCGCCAAGCTGTCGGGCCGCGGCCAGTCCCGCCTCGGACGAGCCGGACACGAACACGCCGGGCATGAGATCTTGCTCGAGCGGCGGCGTCATCTTGACGTTCGCGACCTGGTAGTACCGCCCGTTCAGGGTCACCGGCTGCGGCCCCCTCAGCAGGTCCATGATCAGCTTCGTGTATTCCACCAGGCGCGTGTAGCGCTCGTCATGCGGCGTCGGGTCGTTCAGCGACTCGAGGTCGTTCTTGAAGCCTCCCGCCACCATGTTGAGGTACATGCGCCGCTTGTGCAGAAACCCCAGCGAGGCGACCATTTTCGCCACTGCGTAGGGATGCATGTACACGGGTTGCACGGCGACAAGGGGGCACAGGCGCTCCGTGTGCGTGATCATCGCCTGCGCGATCAGCCACGGGTCCACGAGCCCGTTGTCAGTATAGATCAGGATGCCTTCACACCCGGCCGCCTCGCTCCAGCGGGCCACGTCCAGCACCTCCCGAAGGTAGATCTGGGGTGACGCTGTGTAGGACGGCGGGCAGGTCGCGAACACCTTCAATCCGGTATCGCGCAGTCGACCGGTCATGCCACCTCGCAAGACGAAACGTGGGAGCCGTGCAACGAGCACCCGGTTTCCCGCAAGAACCGGGCTCCTTTCGAGGCGCCGCGCCCCTCGGGGAAGGCACGGATTCCATGGGGGCTCGGCTGCCGTAGCCCCCACCATGTGGCACGTCCGCCACAGTTTCGACGTGCGGGGCGCCAGGCGGCGTAACCCTGGGGTCCTCCGCGGCCGCTCCGGCTCGGCGCGGGACAACAGAGGTCAGCGCGTACGCTTCTTGCGACCTCGATCGTGACTCCACGCACCGACCCGTGACCGGAAGGCCCCCGCCGTGAACATCCTTGGCATCAGCGGATTCGAAGGGTCGCTCCCCTTCAAACGCGCGCACTGGCCGAACCTCGACGAGCGGGAATACCGCATCTCACAGGGTCACGATTCAGCGGCGGCCCTGGTCGTAGACGGAATCGTCGTGGCGGCCCTGGCGGAGGAGCGGATCAGCCGGCGCAAGCATACAGGCGACTTCCCCCGGGGCGCGATCGCCTACTGCCTTGCCGAGGCCGGCCTGGGGATCCAAGACATCGACGAGCTCGCCCATGGGTTCGATTACGCGCCGTACCGCACCGTGTACCAGATCGATCCCGTCTCCCGCGAGTTGTATCGCGACGTCTACTCCCGGGACGCGCTCCTCAAGCTCGTGGCGCGCGACTTCCCGGACCTTCCGCCGGAGCGGGTCCACCATGTGGGTCACCACCTGGCGCACGCCGCGAGCGCGTACTACACGTCGGGATGGGACGAATGCCTGGTGGTCGTGATCGACGGGATGGGAGAGGCGCAGAGCGTCACCGTGTATCAGGCGCGTGCCGGGCGTCTCGACCGGATCGCCCAAATCCCCGCCCATGATTCGATCGGCGTCTTGTACTCACTCGTCACGCTGCACCTGGGCTTCGACTTCAACGCCGACGAATACAAGATCATGGGCCTCGCCCCCTACGGCGACCCCGAGCGGTTCCGCCGCTTTTTCGAGAATGCCGTCGAGCTGGGACCGGACGGCGGCATCCGGATTCCGCTATTGCGCGTGAACCGCACGCGCGAGGAGCGCGAGCACTACGCCACGACGCGCGCGCAGCTCGGGGAGCACCTGGTGCCGGCGCGGCGTCCCGACGAAGAGATCACCGATGTGCACCGTGATGTGGCCGCCGCCCTGCAGGACTGCCTCGACCGGACCATGCTGCACCTGTGCGGGTACTTCGCGACCGAGACGGGGCAGCGCCGCCTGGCGCTGGCAGGAGGGGTGGCGTTGAACTGCACCGCGAACGGGAAGCTGCTGTGCTCGGGGACCTTCGACGAGATCTACGTCCAGCCGGCCGCGGGAGACGACGGCAGCGCCCTAGGCGCGGCGCTCTACCGCGCGGCAGTCGCCGGTAAGGTTCCCAACGAGCGGTTTCCCGTCCCGTTCCTCGGCCCGGGCTATACGTCGACGGACATCGACGCCGCCCTCGCCCTGTACCGCGATCGGGTGCAGGTCGAGCGATTCGAGACACTCGCGGAGACTTGCGCGGCGGCCGCACGCCTCATCGCGCAGGGGCGGGTGGTGGCGTGGTACCGCGGCCGCATGGAGTTCGGGCCGCGGGCATTAGGACACCGCAGCATCCTGGCCGATCCGGGCCATCCCGAGATGCGCGATCGCATCAACGCCATGGTCAAGATGCGCGAGGCGTTCCGGCCGTTCGCCCCGGCCGTGTCGATCGAGCAGGTCGACCGCTGGTTCGAGGTCGCGCCCAACACCGAGCTACCGTTCATGATCATGACGGTGAACGTTCGCGAGGAATTCCAGCACCAGCTGCCCGCCATTACCCACGTCAACGGATCGGCCCGGGTGCAGACGGTCGCGGCCCGGGACAATCGCGAGTTTCACGAGCTGTTGCAGGCCGTAGGAAAGACCACGGGGCGGGAGATGGTCCTGAACACAAGCTTCAACGTCAAGGGCCAGCCGATCGTCAATACGCCGCGCGAAGCGATCGACACGTTCCTCGGAACCGGCATCGAATTCCTGTTCCTCGAGAACCAACTCGTCAGCCGGCGCGCCGGCTGACGAGCTGGACCCGGGGGGGGGCGCCGCGACCGTTAGCCTGCGGCGGTGACCTTCGCCCGCGCGGGCGGGGGGGCCCCCGACACGATCACCCCCTGGCCGATCGACACTCCCGGCGAGAGTGTCGTCCCCTGCTCGCCGAAGTACGCTTCCTCGCCGTGCTCGCTCAAGTCGAGCCCGGAGAGCTGTTCACGCACGCCGGCCTTGGCCCCGAGCGTGGCTTGCACCAGTGCCAGAATGACGGCCGTGCCGGCGGCCGCAATCACCACGGCGGCAAGGATCGCCACGAGCTGCACGCCCATCTGGGCGAAGTTGCCGGCCAGCCAGCCGTCGCCGCCTGCGGGGTTCGCCAGTTTCGTGGCGAACACGCCCGTCAGGAGCGCGCCAGCCACGCCTGCGAGTCCGTGGCAGGAGAACACGTCCAGCGAGTCGTCGAGCCGCGTCTTGGCGCGGATCTGGATGGCGGTGTAGCTCACGAGCGTGGCCAAAGCGCCCACGGCGAGTGAGGCCGGCGCTGTGATGTAGCCCGCCGCCGGTGTGATGCCGACGAGGCCGACCACGAGCCCGGTGGCGGCGCCCACGGCGGTCGCTTTCCCGGTGCGCAGCAGGTCGAGGCACACCCACGTGACCAGCGCCGTCGCGGCGGCAGTGTTCGTATTCGTGAAGGCGAGGGCGGCGAGCCCGTTCGCGGCCAGCGCGGAGCCGGCGTTGAATCCGAACCAGCCGAACCACAGGAGCCCCGCGCCCAGCAGCACGAGCGGGACGTTGTGGGGCACGATCGCCGTGCGTTTAAAGTCCTTCCGGGGTCCGAGCATGGCTGCGGCCACGAGCGCCGACACGCCGGCGCTGATGTGCACCACCGTGCCGCCCGCGAAGTCGAGCGCGCCGAGCTTTGCCAGCCAGCCGCCGGCTCCCCACACCCAGTGGGCCAGTGGGTCGTACACGAACGTCGCCCAGAGGACCAGGAACACGACGTACGCGCGGAACCGCATGCGCTCCACGATCGCGCCGGAGATCAGCGCCGGTGTGATGATCGCGAACATCAGCTGGAACATTGCGTGCGCCTGCAGCGGAATCGTGCCCCCGTACGCGGCATCGGGCTCGAGGCCCACACCGTTGAAGCCGAGCCAGGCGAGCCCGCCCCACCAGGGAGTGCCGTGCCCGAACGCGATCGAGTAGCCCACCAACACCCACTGCACGCTCACCACGCCGAGCGCGACGACGCTCATCATCATGGTATTGAGTGCGTTCTTCGGCCGCACCAGCCCGCCGTAGAAGAACGCGAGGCCCACCGTCATCACCATGACCAGCGCACTGGAGGTGAGGACCCACGCGGTATCGCCCGCAGAGATGGCGTTCATTATTCCTCCTCGCCGGCGCCGACATGCTGCGCGGTCTCGAGCGCCGCACGTTGGACGGCGGCCGCGTTGACGGCGGTGAGTGCGGCGTTGTCGTTCTCGCCGGTGCGGATGCGAATCACGCGCTCGATCGGTTGGACGAAGATCTTCCCGTCGCCGACTTCGCCGGTGCGGGCCGAAGCCAGGATGGCCTTGATGCACGGCTCGACGAACGGCTCCGAGCACACCATCTCGATCTTGACCTTTTCGTGGAACTCCATGACGACCGTGTTGCCGCGGTACTGGCTCACGATCTCCTGCTCGCCCCCGTGGCCGCTCACGCGACTGAGGGTAATCCCCGTGACGCCGGCCTGGAACAGCGCCGCCTTGACCTCGGGCAGCCGTTCGGGCCGAACGATGGTTGTGATGAGTTTCATGGTGGAAAACCTAGCCCCCGTAGCACGCGGTGTCAACGGAATTGTGCATCAAATGCACGGATCTGACGTCACTCTGCAAATCCATTCCCACAGCATACTGTATGCCGCCATCCCGACCATGCAAGTTGTGCAGCAGTGCTGCATCACACACTCGGTCGGGTTAGCCGTTTCGGGTGGGGGGCACCTTCGCTGCGAACGGCGCGGTCGCGACGGCCGACATCACCGCAATGGTGGACTCAAGGATCTGGCGGTCGATTGACCGCGCGCGAGGACACCTCCGCCTCGCGGGCGTGCTTGCCTCTTCCGGCATAGAACTCGCCCTCCCCCCGTGCCGTCACCGGGAAGGGAGGGCTCCATGCACACCGCGCGAATCGTCGCGCTGCTCGCCGCGTTCTCCTGCGCGGCGTCCGCGGCGCGGGCGCAGTACCCGCAGCGCCGCGATGGCTTTTGGATCGGTTTCGGGCTGGGCTATGGCTCGGCGAACATCAAGTGCGACCAGTGCGTCGACAGCTCCGGCGTGGGTGGTGTCACCGGGTTCGTCAAGCTCGGCGGCACGCCGAGCCGCAACGTCCTCATCGGCGGGGCGATCAACGTCTGGGCACATTCCGATGGGACGGGCAACACCGAGACGATCTCGAATGTCACCGCATCAGTGTATCTCTACCCCCAAGCCAAGAGCGGCTTCTTCCTCACGGGTGGCCTGGGCTTCTCCAACTATTACGTGAATTCCACCCCCTCCTTGGACGGGACCGGTTGGGGGTTCACGGCCGGCGCGGGCTACGACATCCGGGTGGGCCGGGACGTGTCGCTCACCCCGGTCGTGAACTACGTGTACGGCGGCGTGGGCGACGTGAACGAGAGCGGCGTGGGAAGGTTCGCCACCGGGTGGAAGCAGTACGTCATCGATTTCGGTCTGGGCGTGACCTTCCACTGATTCGTGCGCGGCTCCTGTCTTCAAGCCGGCGCCTCCGGGCGCCGGCTTTTCATTATGTTGACCCACCCGCAATGCTCGTGTTGATCGTGGCGCTCGGATCGCAGGTTGCCGCCCCGTGTCCCCACGCCGGGCGCGCGGCCGGCGAAACGGAAGCCGGCTGGGGTTCCTACCGCCGGGGGGCCATTGCGGAGGCCGCGGCTCACTTTGCTGCTGCCGACTCGCTCTGCCCGAGGGATCACGGGGCGCAGGTCGGGCTCGGCTTCGTGCGGTTGCGGCAAGGGGAGGCGCGCGCGGCCGCCGACCACTTTCTCGGGGCAACGAGGAGCAATGCGGGCG
>QHUD01000012.1 GCA_003221085.1 Gemmatimonadota bacterium | reverse complement strand
GTCAGTCCGGTCCCCGAGCCCGAGCCGAACTCCTTGGTGGTGAAGCCCGGCTCGAAGATCCGCTCGAGATGCTCCCCCGCGATTCCCACGCCGTGGTCCTGGACCTTGAGGCGGAGCGCCTCGCCGACCTGCTCCAGGGTGACCATGACCGGGGAGTTCCGCTCGCGCGACGCCGACACCGCATTGCGAATCAGGTTCGTCAGCACCTGGTACAGGGCGTTCGGATCACCCTGCAGAAAGACGCCGCTCACGGAGATGGACGCCTGGAGCCCGACGCTGCGCTTGATCGCCAGGGGCCGCTCCAGCGCCACGCACGACCGGACGACTTGCGCGGCGTCGAACCGCTCCGAGCGGGCCAGCCCGCCCCGGGCACGGTCCTGGATCGAGCGCAGAAACTGGATCGCCTGGTCCATCCCTTCCCCCACGCCTGCCAGCTCTTGGAGCAGCTCCGCCCGGAAGCCGGGCGTGAGCGATGCCGCCGTCCGGATCAGGTCGAGGGACAGGTCGAGGCTCGCCAGGGCGGCGGTCAGGGGGTTGGCGACCTCGTGGGCGATCACGCTGGGTTGGCGAACCAACTCGGCCAGGGCGTCCGGCTCCGCCCGCCGGGGCCGGTTGGGCACGGCTGGCTGGTCCACGAGACCGAGACACAGCCCCGCCAGCTCGAGGGTCATCCGCTCACGGCTGCGACGCTCGACCCCATCGGGCGGCGGGGCGGCGGGCTGCTTCCGCACCGGGGCGATGCACCACGCCCCCTCCTCGTCCAGGCGGCAGCCGACCCAGCGACTGCCCTGAATGATCGGAGCGCCCCAGCGATGCAGCGTGCTGTCGAGGTCGAGGGCCGTGTCCCGGGCGTGGGCGGTCGCGGCGGTGGTCAGGACGGGGACCACCTCAGCGCGCGCCGAGACCTCCCACAGGGTGACGACCCTTCCGTGGAGAGCGACGCTCGCCTCGCGCAACACCTCGCGACGGTGCTCTGGCATCCTTCATCAAAGGTTGGGAGGCGACGGGCCCGGTCCTAGGGCGTTTTTGCGGCACGGAGGGGTGCGAATGCGGCAGGGAGCGTCTGGCCCGTCAGGCCTCCCCCTTGCGGCGCCGCTTGCCCTCCTTTTCGAGGTCCGCTCTGCGGCCGGCGACCACCACCCGATCACGACCACCGCTCTTCGCCTCGTACATCGCCGCGTCGGCGCTCGCGATCAGCTCCTCCGGCGTGTCGCCGTGGGTGGGATACTCGGCGGCGCCGACGCTCACGGTCATCTTCCCGCCGCTGAACTCTTCGGCCGCCACGCGGGCCCGGATGCGCTCCCCCACCGCGGCCGCCGTGGCGATCGGGGCCTCGATCAGCATCACGACGAACTCCTCCCCGCCATAGCGCGCCACGCTGTCCACGCCGCGCGTCATCTTCCGCAGGATCTCGGCGACCTTGACGAGCGCCGCGTCGCCCCCGAGGTGCCCGTGGCTGTCGTTGTACTGCTTGAAGTGATCGACGTCGGCCAGCAGGACCGAGAAGGTGCGCCGCAGGCGTCGCGATCGCTGCACCTCGTTGGCGAGCGTCCCCATGAGATGGCGGCGATTATACAGCCCGGTGAGTGCGTCGGTGACTGAGAGCCGCTCCAGCTCGCCCTGGCCCTCGCGCTCCCGCAGGCGCGCCACCAGGCTTTTGAACACCTGCGTCAAGGTACCCACCTCGCCGCGTCCGGCCGACGGGATCTCGACCGACAGATCGCCCGCCGCGACTTTCGCGGCGACGCCCGCGAGGCGCTCGAGCGGACGCACCATGAGCAAGCCGACGTAGGCCACCAGCCCAGCGCCCGCGAGCAGCAGGACGAGCGTCAGGCCGACGCCGCTCCCGGACCCGCCGGCCCGGCGGAGCGCCTGGGCCCGCGGCATCTCGACCACCGCCGCCCAGCGGAGCGCGGGTACCCGCCGCAGCGTACCGATGACATCTCGCCCGTCGGCGCGCTTGTACTCTACGGTCGCGCCTTCCCGATCGATGAGCGCCTGGGCCGTCACCGGCGGGAGCTTCGTCCGCATCACATCGGCCGAGCTGCTCCGCGCCCGCAGGATGAGCCTGCCCTGCTCGTTGATCAGGTAGACGTCTCCCGAGTCGGCCGGGGCCAGGCGCTGCAGGATGTCCGCGGCAGCGCGCAGATTGAGCTTCGCCATGAGCGCGCCGGCGTAGCGCCCATCCGCCTGGCGGATCGGGACGGCGAGCGCGAGCGCGGCCTTCCCGAGTCCCGCGTCCCAGTACGCTTCGCCCACGAGGGCGTCGCCCGTCCGGACAGTCCGGACAGCGCTCGCGCACGGAGTTGAGGTACTCGCGCAGCCGGACGACCGCCTGCGCGTTGCCCTGGACTCGGGCGAGGTTCTCCGCCGCCGCGTACGCCGTCGCCGCGACGCGCAGGTCGCGCAGCCGATCGCTGAGCCATTGATCGATGTCCCAGGCCGCTGCGGCGCTGGCAGCGCGCAGCTCCGGCGCGACCTGGTCGCCGATCGGCGGCCGGTCCCGTCGGTGCGACGCGACGGTCACGGCGAGCGCGGGCACGAGGGTCGCCACCACCGCGAACACCAGGATCTGGTTCCTGAGGGTATCGAGATGCACCGTGCGCAGCCGGCGCGCGATGGTTTCTTGCCAGGCAATCACCGTTCGGTCGTCCTCCCGGGGTACAGCAAGATTCACCTTCCCCCACCCACCGCAAGGTGAGCCCGCTCACCGGTTTGGGATCGACCGGACCGGGCTCCTCCTTGCAACGGCCTGAATACTAGCGTATAAGGCTCAGATGAACATCCTGTTCCCCGAACTGCTCCGTTTCCGCGACGTCGGGCTCTTAGTCCTGCGACTGATGGTCGCCGCGGTGTTCTTCACGAGCGGACTGAATCATCTCAAAGACCCGACCGGGCGCGCCAAGAGCATCGGCGCGAGTCGCGCGTTCACGATCGTGCTCGGCTCCGGTGAGGTGCTGGGCAGCCTGGGCGTGGCGTTCGGCGTCCTCATGCAGCTCGCCGCCATCGGGCTGATCCTCATCATGCTCGGGGCAATCCAGAAGAAGATCTTCGTCTGGAAGAGCGGCTTTTGGGGAGGACACGGCTGGCACTACGACCTGATGCTCCTGGTCATGAATCTCGTGATTCTCGTGACCGGCGGAGGCAGGCTCGTCGTCCTGCCCCCTATGGCTGGCGGGTGAACACCGCGCGCCACGCACGGTCCTGCGCGGCCCACGTGAAGTGGTCGTGGTCGACCACGGCGAGCGTGGATGCCGGTAGCGGCGGCTCGCCCGCCCCGGGGGCGATGGAGAGGGCGTAGAAGGTGATGCTCGGCTGGGCATCGTCGGGGACCCCCGTCAGGAGCTCCGGCGCCGACCCGACGTTGTACACGGAGGTACTGAAGAAGCGATCGCTCCCGGGATCGAAGCCCACGAGGCCCTGGCCCTGCACCTGGGAGTGATCGAGCACCTCGGTCCATTCCACCCGCAGGTCGTCGAACAGCACCTTCGCCACGCGGATGCCCGACACGTCCGGCGTGCCGCTGAAGTTCCCCGCGAACCAGATCTCGAACCGCCACGTTCCGACCAGGTCGCCGAGCATGCCGCGGGCGGGCTGGACGTGGGACGTGGGACGGGCGGCGACGGCGGCCGGCCGGCCCCGTCCGGGGGCTTCCTTGGCCCCCTGGGCGGCGAGCCCCGGGGCAAGCGTGACGGCGGCAGCCAGGAGGCATGCCGGGACTACGGCGGACCCGCGACGACGACCCTTGCCCATGGTGTTATAGCAACCAATCGTGTTATAATGTGTAGATGATATAATACGTACAGTTGCTATATACCGCAAGGAGGGGATATGGCCGAGTATCAGGGGCAGAAAGTCCACTACCGGCGTAGAGGCCTACTGCGCCTGCGGTTGCGCCAGCTGCTGGAAGCGCGTGGCTTGTCGGCCTACGGGCTCGCCAAGTTCACCGGCCTCAGCCTGAACACGATCTACCGCCTCACCCGGCCGAACGGCCGGTTCAGCCTGATTCGGGCCGACACGATTGAGCGCTTGTGTGGCGCCCTCCGGGTGACCCCGAGCGAGCTGTTCGAGTATAAGAAGCCCCCGGCAGCGTGATGCAGCCCCCGCTCCGTCCCCGGGACGCGTGACCCTGTCCCTCGCGGAGGGGCCCGTGTAGCATTGGCCGCGATGCAGGACCCGCACGAGTTCCTCAGGTCCCTGACGGTCGTGTTGGCGGTGGCGGCCGTCACGACGGTGCTGTTCCAGCGTCTCCGCCAGCCGGTCGTGCTGGGCTACATCCTCGCCGGGTTGATCGTCGGGCCCCATGTGCCCATCCCGCTCGTGGCCAACCCCGACGTCGTGCAGACGCTCTCCGAGCTGGGCGTGATCCTGTTGATGTTCTTCCTCGGCCTCGAATTCAGTCTGCGCAAGCTGATGGCCGTCGGGCCGACCGCCGGCCTGACGGCACTGCTCCAGTCCAGCCTCATGGTGTGGCTGGGGTTCACGATCGGCCGCCTGTTCGGGTGGACCGCGGTCGAGAGTCTGTTCGCGGGCGCCATCATCGCGATCTCGAGCACCACCATCATCGCGAAGGCGTTCGAGGAGCAAGGCATCACCGGGACGCTGCGCGAGCTGGTCGTCGGCGTGCTGATCGTCGAGGATCTGATCGCCGTCCTGCTGATGGCGGTGCTCACCGCGATCGCCTCCGGCAGCGGCCTCGCCGCCGGCCCCCTGGTCGCCACGGTCGCCCGGCTCGCGGCCTTCCTCCTGGGCCTGGTCGGGATCGGCATGCTGCTCGTGCCCCGGGCGATCCGCGCGATCGTCCGGCTGAACCGCCGTGGCCGGTATCCGGCGGCTCCTGCGCCTGCTGCTGCTCGATGCCGCGCTCATCGCGGCGCTGATCGTCGCGACCTCGGCCTCGATTGGTCGGATCGCCGCCTTCGCACGAGACCAGCTGGGCCTGTCCGAGGTCGTGGCACGGTGGCTGGTCGTGGCGGCGGCCGTGGCGCTGTCCGCCCCGTTCTGCATCGGCGTGGTCCGCGTGAGCCGGAAGCTCGGCGTGACACTGGCCCGCCTCGCACTCCCGGCGGAGCAGCACAAGCGCGTCGACTTCGCGGCCGCGCCCCGCCGCATGCTCGTCGTCACCTTCCAACTGGCCGGCGTCTTGCTCGTCGGCACGCCCCTCTTGGCGCTCACCCAGCCGTTTCTGCCGGCGGCGCCAGGAGCCGCCGTGCTCGCCCTCCTCGTGGTGGTGCTCGGCGTGGCGTTCTGGCGGAGCGCGACGAATCTCCAGGGTCACGTCCGCGCCGGCGCCGAGGTGGTCCTCGAGGCGCTTGCCGCGCAGTCTCGCCCGCGCCCGACGCCGACGATGACCGACACGCTGGAGGAGGTCCACCACCTGTTGCCCGGCCTGGGAGCCCTCGCCGCCGTTCGGCTCGACCCCGGGACCGCCGTCATCGGCCGCACGCTCGCCCAGGTGAACCTGCGCGGGCGTACCGGCGCCACCGTCCTAGCGATCACCCGGACCGACGGAGGCGTGCTCGTGCCGACCGCGCACGAACTGCTGCGGGCGGGGGACGTCCTGGCGGTCGCGGGGACCCACGAGGCGATCGAGGCGGCGCGGGCCGCCCTCCTGGGCCGAGTGCCTTCCTGACGTGCGGCTGCGCGTCGGAGCGTACGTGATCGAGGTGACGCACCCGGACAAGGTGCTGTTCCCGGGGCCCCGCCCGCTCACCAAGCGCGACCTCGTGGAATACTACGAGCGCGTTGCTCCGACCATGCTTCCCTACCTCGCGGGCCGGCCCGTCGTGATGCAGCGCTTCCCCGACGGCATCGAAGGCGAAGGATTCTTCCACAAGGACATTCCGGACTACTTCCCGGACTGGATCGATCGGGTGACGCTACCCAAGAAGGACGGGACGGTCACCCATGTGGTGTGCAACAACGCCGCGACGCTCGTGTACCTCGCGAGCCAGGCGTGTATCACCCCGCACGTGTGGCTCAGCCGCGCCGACCGGCCACGCCATCCGGATCGGCTCATCTTCGATCTCGACCCCCCGGACGACGGCTTCACACCGGTGCGTCGCGCCGCACGCCTGGTCGGGGACCTGCTGTCGGACCTCGGTCTCACGACGTACGTCATGACGACGGGCTCGCGGGGGGCGTACGTGGTCGTCCCGCTGGACCGGCGCGACGACTTCGACATGGTGCGGACGTTCGCCCGGGCCGCGGCCGCGCTGTTGGTGCGCCGCCATCCGCGGGAGCTCACCATGGAGCCACGGGTCGCGGACCGCGGCGGCCGGCTGTATCTCGACACCGGTCGCAACGCCTACGCCCAGAGCGCCGCCCCACCGTACGCGGTGCGCGCGCGGCCGCGGGCACCCGTCGCGACCCCCATCACCTGGCGCGAGCTCGCCCGCCCGTCGCTCGACGCCCGAAGCTACCGGGTCGACAACCTGTTCCGCCGGCTGGCGCGGACCGGCGACCCGTGGCGCGGCCTCGCGCGGCGTGGCCAATCGCTGACCCGTGCCCGCGCGAGGCTGGCGAAGCTGGTGGCGGCCTCCTAGAAGTGGCGCTACCCCCTGGGTCCAGAACCTAGTCCCTCGCCCCTTGCTCGATCAGCGCAACAGGTGCGA
>QHUD01000106.1 GCA_003221085.1 Gemmatimonadota bacterium | reverse complement strand
GACGGGAAGTTCCAGCTGACCATGCTCTCCGTGTCAGCGTTCGATCCGCTGTCGCGCTCCATGAATCCGATGCTCAAGGAGGAGTCGTTCCACCTGGGCACCGGGAACAACGGACTGCTCCGCATCGTGAAAGCCGGCAAGATGCCGCCCGAGGTGATCCAGCGATTCTTCTACAAGTGGATTCCCACGGCGTTCGATCTGTTCGGCACCGACAACTCGTCGTCGGCGCACTGGGCCTATGTGTGGGGCCTGAAGGGCCGGTACGACGAGCGGGAGCACCAGACCGAGCCCGACAAGGCGAAACTCAACGAGCTCAGCCGCGACCTGTACCGCCAGGAGATCACCAAGCTTGTGGAGCGCCTGAACATGTTCATTCCGGACCGGGACCGCTGGCTGCGGATGCCGGACTCGAAGTTCAACCGCAAGATCGGCGTGCATGCGCATCATGGCTACACCGTGGATGGCGAGGCGATCGACGATCCGGCGAAGTATGCGGCGTACCTGAAGACGGTGCTGCCCCAGCCCGAGCACTACCAGATCGTGCACGATATCGAAAAGGAGCCGGGCTGGATCGAGGCGAAGAAGGCGGACAGCCTGCTCAAGTGAGTGCCTCCCCCCCGCGGCCGCTCGTGGTCGCGCACCGAGGCGCGTCGGCGCGCGAGGTCGAGAATTCGCTCGCGGCGTTCCGCGCGGCGGCGCTGCTCGGCGCTGACGGCGTGGAGCTGGATGTGCACGCCACGGCGGACGGCGCCATCGTCGTCCACCACGACGCAACGATCGCCGGCCGCGCCATCCCGCAGCTCAGCGCGCAACAGGTCGCGGCGCTGCGACTCGCGAACGGCGACCCGATCCCGACGCTCGCCCAGACCCTCGAAGCGATCGGGCCGCGCCTGCGGGTGTTCGTCGAAGTGAAGTCCCTCCCCTTGCGGTTCGACGACCGCTTGCTCGACGCGCTGCGCCGGGGTCCGAACCCCGACGCCTACGCCATCCATGCCTTCGATCATCGGATCGTGCAGCGGCTCGGAGCCCGGTTCCCCGCCCTGCGCCGCGGCGTACTGAGCGCGTCCTACCCGGTGCGACCGCTCGTCGCGCTCGCGGACGCCGGCGCCACGATTCTGTGGCAGGAGCGGACCCTGGTGGATCGGGCCTTGGTCGGCGCGCTGCACGACGCAAACATGGAGGTCATCGTGTGGACGGTGGACGACCCGGCCGAGATGGAGCGGTTGCTGGCGCTCCGCGTGGACGGGATCTGCACGAACCGGCCCGAGCTCGGACGTCGGGCCGTGGACGCGCTGGCGGGGGCGGCGGGGGCGGCATGAGCGCGGGCCGGGTGACCGTAGTCGGCGCCGGGACGATGGGTCACGGGATCGCGTACGTGGCGGCGCTGTCGGGATTCGAGGTGTGCCTCACCGATAGCCGGGCCGAGGTGCTGCCGCTCGCCCTCGGCCGATTGAACGATCTGCTCGCGGTGGCCGCGAAGCGCGGCAAGCTCGCGGAGCCGGACCGCGTTGCCGCCGCGGGCCGGCTGCGCGCGGAGCACGAGTTTGCCCCCGCGGTGGCGGGTGCCGACGTCGTCATCGAGGCGGTGCACGAGCACCTGGGTGTGAAGCAGCAGCTCTTCGCCGAGCTCGAGCGGGTCGCGCCGGCGGACGCGCTGCTCGCGACCAACACCTCGTCGCTCTCGGTCGCCGACATCGCGGCCGCCCTGCAGGAGCCCGGTCGTGTCGTGGGGATGCATTTCTTCAATCCGGTGCACGCGATGAAGCTGGTCGAAGTGGTGACGCACCCGCGGGCCGCGCCGGCCGCCGTGGAGCGCGCCGTCGCGATCGCGCGCGCTCTCGGCAAGGAGCCGATCGTGGTGCAGGACTCGCCGGGCTTCGCGTCCAGCCGGCTGGGTCTGGCCCTCGGCCTCGAAGCGATGCGCATGCTGGAGCGCGGGGTGGCGTCCGCGGAAGACATCGACAAGGCGATGGAGCTGGGCTACAACCATCCGATGGGCCCGCTGAAGCTCACAGACCTGGTCGGCCTGGACGTCCGGCTCGCGATCGCGGAGTACCTGCACCAACGGCTCGAGGAGCCGCAGTTCGCGCCCCCGCAGATCCTGCGCGACAAAGTGGCAAAGGGGGAGCTGGGAAAGAAGACGGGAAAGGGGTTTTACAGCTGGAGCGCCTGAGGCGCTTCCCATCCCTCAGGCGCTCGTAGTCCGCTGCGGGCTCAGGGGCCTGCGCAGATCCTGGGACCCCCCGTCTGCGTCGCGATGGCGGTGTGGTCATCCCGCCCGTCGTTTCCGGGCTGGTCGTCGCTGTAGGTGATGGACGCGGCCCCCGTCGTCGGCGACACCGCGATGCCGAAGTCGTCGAATAGGTCCCGGTTGCCGGTGCATGAAATCCCTCCCTCGCATACTCCACCGAAGTGGACTATTGGCGTGGCCGCGGCTTGCGTGAACTTGCTCCCGACGGTGGCCGCGTTGCGGTTTTGCGCGAAGTACACGTACCACGCCGCCGACGCCGGATAGTTGTCGGGCGGCGACCCGTCGAAGAACGACGTCCCGTACCACACGACGTTCAGCTGACCGGGCGCGCACGCGACGCTCCAGGGCATGATCGCCGTGGCGGAGGGCGGCTGGTTTATCTGGATTGGCCCGGTCCAGGTCAGCCCGCTGTTCGTCGAGAAGCTGTAGAAGAGGTTGTGGTTATCGTTGTACACGACATAAATCGTGCCCGCTTGATCCACGCTCGCGTTGATGAACTGGTGCCCGTACGAGGCCGAGGTGTTTGGATTCACATACACGGTATAGTCGGTGAACGTCTGGCCCCCGTCGCGCGAGATCGCGATCCAGACGGCGTGGAAGTTGGCCGGAAGGACCGCCTCGGTGGCGTTCGCGATGCCGCTGAACACCTGGTAAATGACGTGGGAGTTCGGGTCGATCGTCAGGTTGCCCGTCGAGTTTTCTTCCAACAGGAACGCGTGCGCGGCGTCGATCGCCGACCCCAGCTGCGTGAAGCTGGCGCCTGCGTCGAAGCTGCAGTTCACGTCGATGTTGAACGTCACGATGTCGTGGTACGAGATGCAGACTTTGGCCGCCTGATCTGCGGCGATCCACTCGCGGTCGTCGCCGGCAATGGTGGCGCTCAGGACGTTCTTGCTCCAGGTCTTCCCGCCGTCCTGGCTGGTGCTCACCGTGACATTGGCGAGGCTGAGACTCGCCACGTAGACGTTGTCCACGCCGCTCGCGTTGGCCTGCGGGGCGACGCCGAGGTCGGTGTCGCCGCCCCCCGGTGCGAGTCCGCCGAACGCCTGAGAGATCTGGTTAGGAGACTGGAGTGCCGTGTAGTGGAGTCCGCCGTCAGTGGACTTCCACGCGAGCGTGCCGGCGGAAAGGCCGAGCTCCGAGGAGACGTAGAAATTACCCGTCGCGTCCGCGCGAATCTGGGGCTCCGCCGCGCCATTGGTGCAGCCGGACGAGCCCGGGCACACCGTGCCCGGCGCGGCACCGAGCTCGAAGTTCACGAACCCGAACGGTCCGCCGCTAACCGACTGGACCGCGTCGACGCCGCTCGCCGGAGCGGGTGACCAAGGAGACCTGCCGTCGTTGCAGGATGCCATGAGCACGATGCCGGCGAGCAGCGTGATCGTGGCGCTCGCGTTCCGCAGCCGAAGCTCGGACCTCATTGGGTTCTCCTCCGAATCTTGTGGGGTTCTTGAGGCGCTAACGATGCACGTCGCGCGACACCGCTCGAGCGCAAGTTCCGCACCCAGTGCTGCGTCCAAGCCACGTCAGCCGGCACACGCATCTCCAAGCGGTTCGGCTCGGGGTTGGGTTCCGAAGAGGAACGACATTCCGGGCGTGTCGCGTGCGCGCAACTCCGTGTGTGGCGACCGCTCGGCGTGCCGACGAGCGCGTAGTTGAACCCACTCCCGTCCCAGGGTACCTTCTGCGCCCCATGAATCACCCCCGGCTGGCAACCGGCCAGGCACTGACCGGCATCACCGACGTTCACATCCACGTCCAGCCGTGGCGCGAGCTCAAGCCCAGCGTGCTCGAGATTATGTGGCGCGGCGAGCACGCGGATCGTGATTTCATGATCCAGGTCATGGACGACCCCCACGCGCTGCTCGAGGTCATGGACCGCTCGGGCGTGTGGCGCGCGGGCCTCGTGAACTACCCATCCCCCGACGTGATGGGATTCACGGACGCGAGCAACGCGTTCGCCGCGAAGTATGCTCAGGCCGATCCGGCGCGACTCCTGCCCTACGGCGGTGTGCATCCCCGCTTCACGAAGGACCCGGCGGGCGACGTGGACCGCCTGGTCGATCTGGGCACGCGGCTCGTCAAGATCCATCCGCCGCACCAGGGCATGCCCGCTAATGCGTACACGAACGGCCTCGATGCCCTGGGGAAGATCTACCGGCGGTGCGAGGAGCGCGGCCTGCCGGTGATGATCCACACGGGCACCAGCATTTTTCCCGGGGCCCGCTCCAAGTACGGCAACCCGATGGACCTCGACGATGTCGCGATCGATTTTCCCGATCTCCGGATCGTGATGGCGCACGGCGGCCGGCCCCTGTACATGGAGGAGGCGTTTTTCGTTCTGCGACGCCACCGGCGGATGTGGCTCGATGTTTCCGGGATACCGCCCGCCCGCTTGTTGGAGTACTTTCCGCGTCTCTCGGAGCTCGCCGATCGGGTCCTGTGGGGAACGGACTGGCCGAGCCCAGGCGTGAAGGACATGCGGATCAACATCGACCAGTTCCTGGCGCTGCCGCTCAGCGACCCGCACAAGAAGGCGATCCTCGAGACCAATGCGCTGGCTCTGTTTCCTGCTGCTCGCTAGCCCTCTCCCTGCCCTCGCGCCGGCGGCGACCGCTCAGACTTCTGGTCCTCCCCCCAGCCCCCAATCGCTCCGGTTCGATATCGCCCAGGTCCCGGCGACGCGCGACTCGTTCGTGTTTCGCCTGCGTGGACAGGAACGGGGGTGGGCGGTGTGGCAGTACGAGATCCGCCCGCTCGAGATGACCCAGGAGCTGGTGTATACGGCGACGTCGGAATTCCGGCCGGTCGAGGAAGAGCGGTTGCGTGTGGTGGTGAACCGCCTGACGGGCGAGCCGATCTCGACGTTTCACCACATCGACCTGTACTCGCCGCGGAGCGACACCGCGATGGTGGAGCACGATCTGGAGGTGAAGCGTGGGGAGATCTCCGGTCGCCGCCGCATCGGGACCAAGAGCGGCGGCGTGAAGATCGTACCGGTGAACCGACCCTTTGCCCCGGGCACGGTGCTCTCGGATTACGTGTTTCTCGCGGGGGCCGTGTCGAACGCCGGGCCGGGGGATTCACTCGCCGTTCCCGCGTACAAGGAATTCGACGACTCGCTCGTGACGCTGAGCTTCATCGCCGAGGTGCCCGTCACGATCGAGGTTCCCGCCGGCCGGTTCGACGTACTGCCTGTGCGGAGCGGCGGGTTCCGCATTTACGCGACCCGCACCGGGCCCCGGCGCGTGGTGAAGGGCGAGACCCTGGACGGGACCTTCGCGTTCGAGCTGGTGCGCTCGGGGCCCGTGGTTCCGACGCCGGAGTGAGCGGTCGCATGCGCGTCCGGTCCGTGCTCGGAGGCCTCCTGCTGCTCGGCGCCTCGCTCGCTCCCGCGCTGGCCGGCCAGGCCGGTCAGATCGCGTACGAAGCGTTCACCCTGCCCAACGGTCTGCGCGTGATCTACTCGGAAGATCATTCGACGCCCATCGTGTCGGTGGACGTGTGGTACAACACCGGCTCGCGGAACGAGCGGCCGGGCCGCTCCGGGTTCGCCCACCTGTTCGAGCACATGATGTTCGAGGGCTCGGCGCACGTGAAGAAGGGCGAGCACTTCCAGCTGATTTCGCGGGCCGGCGGCTCGGAGAACGGCAGCACGGCGGAAGACCGCACGAACTATTTCGAGACGGTACCCTCGAATCGTTTGAACCTGGCGCTCTGGCTCGAGGCCGACCGCATGCGATCCCTCGCCATCACGGATGAGAACTTCCATAACCAGCGGGAGACCGTAAAGGAAGAGCGCCGACTGCGCGTCGACAACCAGCCGTATTCGCCCGCGTTCATCGACGGCATGACCTGGCCGTTCGACAGCGCGGGATGCTTCGCCTACGCGCACACCGTCATCGGGTCCATGGAGGACCTCAATGCCGCACAGCTCGCCGACGTCCGGGCCTTCTTCGACACCTATTACGCCCCCAACAACGCCACGCTGGTCGTGGTGGGCGACTTCAAGCCCCTCGAGCTGCGGCGGTACGTGAATCAGTACTTCAGCGAGATTCCGCGCCACGCCGAGCCACCCCGCGTAAGCTGCACCGTGCGTCTCTCATCGGGCCTCCGGCGGCGCGAGGTGACCGATGCGCACGCCAATTTGCCGGCGGTGCTCCGGATTTATCGCGCGCCGGCCCACGCCGACCCGGACACGCGCGCCCTCGAGCTGCTGAACGTCATCCTCGGCCAGGGTGAGAGCTCGCGCCTGAACGTGGCGGTCGTGCGGCGGGCGCAGGCCGCTCTCGGCACCCAGGTGGTCCTCAACCCCTACGATTCGCGGCGCGGGCCCGGGGTATTGCTCGTGCTCGCGATCGCCAACCAGGGCGTGGACCCGTCCAAGCTGGACACTATCGTCACCGCCCAGCTGGACAGCATTCGAGTAGCCGGCGTCACGGACGACGAGTTGACCAAGGCGAAGAACACCTTCCGCGCGGGCTTCGTCCACAACCGCGAGACCACGCTCGGGAAGGCCGAAGAGCTGCATCACTACGACATGTTCCATGCGTCCTTGGCCGAGATCAACGGCGATTTGGAGCGCGTCCTCGCCGTGACCGCGGCCGATGTCCGCCGCGTGGCAGCCAAGTACCTCGATCCGGCGAACGCGGTCGTGATCATCGTGAAGCCCGCGGCGGGTGGGGGGGCGCAGTGAGACGGCGGATGGGCAGATGGACGGACGGGCGGACGGTGGTTGCGCTTCTGGCCGGGCTTCTCCTGTCCGCGCGTCCGACGGTTCGCCTGTCCGCCCAGGCCTTCCCCACGACGCCTCCCAGACCGACTCCCCTCACGCCCGTCCGCTTCCCACCGTTCAAGGAGGCGACGCTCGCCGACGGGCTGCAGCTCGTGGTCATCGAGCATCATGAGCAGGCAGTGGTGTCGGTTACTCTCTCCTTCCGGGCCGGGGGGATCTACGACCCACCGGGCAAGGAGGGGCTGTCCAGCCTCGCCGCGGACCTGCTCTCCAAGGGCACAGACAGCCGCAGCGCCGAGCAGATCGCGGCCGCGATTGAAGGCGTGGGCGGCACGCTCTCGGCAACCTCGGGAGACGATTTCCTCACGATCTCCGCCGAGGCGCTGAGCGACGAGGCGGGGCTGGTGTTCGAGCTGCTGGGAGACGTGACCCGGCATCCGACGTTTCCGGAAAGCGAGCTCGAGCTGGCGCGCACGCGAGCACTCTCCGCGCTGGCGTTGCAGCTATCGCAGCCGAGCGCCGTGGCCCAACGGTTCTTCGGGAAGGAGATCTACGGCCGCAACCCCTACGGGCGGAGCGCGACGCGCGAGAGCTATCGGGCCGTCAGCCGCGACGACGTCACGCAGTTCGCCCGGCAACGCCTGCGGCCAGGCGGGGCGCTGCTCGTGGTCGCGGGGGACGTGACGGACGCGCAGGTGCGAGAGCTCGTGACGAAGGCATTCGAAGGCTGGCACGGGGCGCCTCCGCCGAGCCCCGCGCTTCCCGCTCCCGCCACGCGAGTCGGGACGGATATCCTGCTGGTGCACCGGCCGGGCTCGGCGCAGGCGAACATCACGCTGGGCAACACGACCATTCTGCCGACCGACCCCATCTACTATCCCGGCCGCGTCGCGACCCAGGTGCTCGGCGGCGGGGCGGACTCGCGGCTGTTTCTCATCCTGCGCGAGCAGAAGAGCTGGACGTACGGCGCCTACGCCTCGCTCCATCGCTACCGTGGACTGGGATACTGGCAGGCGACGGCGGAGGTGCGCACTGAAGTCGCCGACAGCGCGCTGCGCGAGCTGCGCCATCAGATCGAGCGGATCAGGACCGACGTGATTCCGGATTCGGAGCTGGCCGCGACGAAGGGATTTCTCGTCGGCACGTTCCCGCTCACGATCGAGACGCCGAGCCAGATTGCGACCCAGGTGGCGACCGTGAAGCTGCTTGGCCTCGGCGACGAGTATCTGCGGTTGTACCGCGACCGGCTCGCCGCCGTGACCGCCCTGCAGGCACGGGCGGCCGCGGCGCGGTTATACCGGCCCGGCGCGTTCACCATCGTCGTGGTGGGCGAGGGCGCGAAGCTGTACGACCGGCTCCAGGGGATCGCCCCGACCCGGAGCGTGGATGTGGACGGCAAGCCTCTCACGCTCGCCGATCTCACTCCGCTGACGGGACCGGTGGCGCTCGACTCCGCGCAATTCGCGGTTCACATCGACAGCTCGCGCGTCGTGATCCAGGGGAATCCGGTGGGGTTCACCGTTTCAGAGATTCGGCGGCCGGCTCCGGATTCGCTCGTGTACGCCGAGCGGTCGAATCTCGGGAATGGCACGTTCCAGCAGCAGACCACCCTCGTGCTCGAGGCCGCCACCGGGGTGGTGCGGCGGGTCGATCAGGTGACGATCCAGCGGGGGCAAAAGGCCGAGACCCACCTGACGTACGCCGGGGGCCGGGTGAAAGGCGCGAGCGCGGCGCCACAGCCGGACGGTTCGGTGAAGCGCTTCGACGTCGATACGGCGCTCCCGCCGGGCACGGTGGATGAGAACGCCGTCCCGTTCATGGTGCCCGCCCTGCCACTGGCCCCCGGCAAGACGTTCGCCGTGACCTTCTTCACGCCGAGCGAGAATGTCGTCAAGGTGCTCACGTTCAAAGTGGGTGCGCCGGAGGCCGTCACGGTGCCGGCCGGCACGTTCCAGGGATTCCGGATCAACGTTACCGGCTCGCGCGTGCCGTTCACGATGTACGTCGGCACGGATGCCCCCCGTCGCGTTCTCAAGACGGAATTCGTCGGGCAGCCGTTCCTGGTCGAACTCGTCAAGTAATTTCGACGCGGAGGAACACAGCATGCGGCCATTGTTGTCACTGCTGCTCGCCGTCACGGGTGCCTGCGCGTCCGCCGGCGGGTCGGCGCGCTCGTCACAGGCCCCGGCGCCCGCGGCGCCGGCCGCCACGGCGGCGGCCACGACCCCCGAGCGCGAAAGCGCCGCGCGACCGCAGTATCCCTCGACGTACGCGCGGCACCCTAACCCGCCGGTCCTGATCCGCAACGCCACGATCATGACCGCGACGGGTCATGAGATCCCCAATGGGTCCATCCTCCTGAAAGACGGACGGATCGTCGCGGTGGGTGCCAAGGTCGAGGCGCCCGCCGACGCCGTGGTCGTGGACGGGACGGGCAAGTACGTGACGCCCGGGCTGATCGACGATCACTCGCACCTCGGCGTGTACGCCGCCCCGGGAACCGACGCCGAGTCGGACGGCAACGAGGCGACGAACCCGGTGACGGCCGAGGTCTGGGCGGAGCACTCCTTCTGGCCACAGGACCCGCAGATCCCCCTGGCGATCGCGGGCGGGATCACCACCATCCAGGCGCTGCCGGGGTCGGCGAACCTGATCGGGGGGCGCAGTGCGATCCTGAAGCTCATCCCGGCGCGCACCGTGCAGGAGATGAAGTTCCCCGGCGCGCACTACGGGCTGAAAATGGCGTGCGGCGAGAACCCCAAGCGCGTGTACGGCCGCAAGGGCGGCCCGGCCACCCGGATGGGCAACATGGCCGGCTACCGCGCCGCCTTCATCCTGGCCGAGGGCTATCGTCGCCGCTGGGACGCCTGGAACAAGGATCACAAGGGCGATCCGCCCGAGCGGAACCTGCGGCTCGAGTCGCTCGCCGAAGTGTTGCGCGGCAACATGTACGTGCAGAACCACTGCTACCGCGCCGACGAGATGGCGCAAATGCTCGACCTGGCGCACGAGTTCGGCTTCAAGATCCGCTCGTTCCATCATGCGGTGGAGTCGTACAAGATCGCCGACCTGCTCGCCAAGGAGGGGACCTCGGTTTCGGTGTGGGCGGACTGGTGGGGGTTCAAGGAAGAGGCGATGGACGGCATTCAGCAGAACGCCGCCCTCAACCAGCAGGCCGGCGGGCGCCCGCTCATCCATTCGGACGACCCGGGCGGTATTCAGCGGCTCAATCAGGAAGCGGCGAAGGCGATGTACGCCGGGCAGCGATCCGGCATCCCGATCACGCGCGATCAGGCGCTGCGTTGGATCACCGTCAACCCCGCCTGGACGATCGGGCTCGACTCGGTGGTCGGCACGCTCGAGCCGGGCAAGATGGCCGACGTCGTCGTGTGGTCCAGTGATCCGTTCTCCGTCTACTCGAAGGCCATTCAGGTATACAACGACGGCTGGTTGGTCTACGATCGGAACGATCCCGCTCACCAGCCGCGCACCGACTTCGAGCTGGGCCAGGTCCCCGCGCCCGGGAGCGACCGATGATCGCGTTGCTGCTCGCTCAGACGATCGCCATCACGGGCGGCACCGTGTACCCGGTGTCCGGCCCCAAGCTTGCGGCTGCCACCGTGTTGATCCGCGACGGCCGGATCGTCGCGGTGGCAACGAACGTGCCGATTCCTGCGGATGCGACCCGCATCGACGCCGCCGGGAAGTGGATCACCCCGGGGCTCATCGACGGAGCGGGCCAGCTCGGGCTGGTGGAGATCAACGCCGTCCCGGGGACGCGCGACGCGAGCGTCCAGGGCGACACCATCGCCGCGGCGTTCAACGTGGCGGAGGGGATCAATCCGGCCTCGACGCTGATCCCCGTCACGCGGATCGAAGGGATCACGACCGCCCTCGCCGTGCCGACCGGCAACCTCGTGAGCGGCCAGGCGGTCCTCATCGATCTCGATGGCGCGACGATCGACCAGATGCTCGTGAAATCACCAGCCGGCATCGTGGCGGACCTGTCGGAGAGCGCCAAGGACGATGCCGGCGGCTCGCGAGCCGCCGTGGCGGATCGGCTCCGGCGCGTGTTCCGCGACGCGCTCGAATACGAGCGGCGCAAAACCGATTTCAGCCGCGCGCAGATGCAGCCGCTGGCGGCGTCGGCCCGGGATCTGGAGGCGCTGCTGCCGCTGCTCCACGGGCGGGTGCCACTGATCGCCTATGCCAATCGGCGAAGTGACATCGCGACCGCCTTGCGGCTCGCGAAGGAGTTCAACGTGCAGCTCATTCTGGCCGGCGCGGCCGAGGGCTGGGAGATCGCGGCGGAAATCGCGGCGGCGCGCGTTCCCGTCCTGGTGGAACCTCTGAACAATATTCCGAGCTACGACGCGCTCGGCATCCGCTACGAGAATGCGGCGGTCCTCGCCAAGGCTGGTGTCAAAGTCGCGCTGCTCGAGCCCGACACCCACAAGTCACGCAACCTGCGCCAGCAGGCGGGGAACGCCGTGTCGTACGGCATGACGTGGGACCAGGCACTGCGGGCCGTGACGTTGTCTCCGGCGGAGATCTTCGGCGTCGCGGATCGCTACGGTTCACTCGAACCCGGCAAGGTGGCCAACGTCGTTGTGTGGTCGGGAGACCCGTTCGAGTTCACGACGGGCGTGGAGCACGTGCTGATTCGGGGGAAGGAGATCCCCCTCAAGAGCCGGCAGACGGAGTTGTTTGAGAGGTATAAGAAGCTGCCGCCGAGCTACTAGGGCGGCACAAGGCGGCAAGGGGCGGCAAAACCCTCACGGGTCTTGCCCTCTATTGCGAACTGCTCGATAGAGCCGCCAAGTCAGAATACCCGCGTGATTGCGCAAGCGCTCGACTTCTGCCCACCTCTCGCGAGTGATGTACCCACGGTCGCGAGCGACCCAGCGCGGCGGGCCTGCGATGTGAGTCCATAGAGCTCGTTCTTAGGGAAGGCATCGGTGGCGTCGTAGACGGCCAAGACGAGTTCGTATGATCGTTTCCAGGCTGCGAATCGTTCGTAGGACGGCACGACACAAACATCTAGTTGGAGGAGGAGAGCCTGGTTAACCAATCCCACGCCTGACACAACGAAAAAAGGCGACAAGCCAATGCCTGCCGCCCATTGCCGGCTGTTGCCGCCCTGTTTCTTTGCCGCCCTAGTTTTTCGCCGCCGCCACCGGGTGCACGCTCACCTGGTACCGCTTCTTGTTCTTGTGCTCGAACTTGACCTGCCCGTCCACCACCGTGAACAGCGAGTCGTCGGATGCGCGCCGGACGTTCGTCCCGGGATGGAATTTCGTGCCCCGCTGCCGCACGATGATCGTCCCCGCGGTGACGAACTCCCCGGCGAAGCGCTTCACGCCGAGGTACTTGGGTCCCGAATCGCGGCCGTTACGCGAGGAACCGACACCCTTCTTGTGTGCCATCTGTGCCTCAGTCGCCCTTGAGTTTCACGTCGGCGATCTTGATCTCGGTGAACTGCTGACGATGCCCGCCGTGGCGCCGATAGCCGGTGCGGCGCGCGAACCGATAGATCTTGATCTTCACGCCTTTGCCGTGCCGCACGACCTCGGCCGTGACCTTGGCACCCTTCACCACCGGCTTCCCCGTGTGCACCTGCTTGCCGTCGCTCGCGAGCAGCACGCGGTCGAACGTCACTTTGCTCCCGGGCTCCGCTTCGAGCAGGGGGATCTTGATCGTGACACCCGGCTCGGCGCGAAACTGGGCGCCGCCGGTGGCGAAGATGGCGTAGGTCATGAGGGCCGGAACGTAAATGGGGACAAATGGTTAGTCAAGGTTACGCGACCGCGTATAGCTCTGTGACGTCGCGGCCGGCCGGCTTTGCCATCATCCGGAACTCATCGAGCCGCATCATCGGGTCGTCGCGCACCTCGAGCTCGAGTCCCGTCTGCTTCTCGAGCTGTCGCAAGAAGTTAGGCTCCTGCTCCACGAGGTACAGGGCCACATCGGGATGCAACCGCACGGCGAGCTGGCGTTCCTTGTGCTCGGCACCGGCCCGCTTGAGCGAGCGCTCCATGCGTCGCACCACCACCTCGGGACGGAAGACGCGTCCCGTGCCGTGGCACGTCGGGCATTCCGCGGTCATCGACTGCCAGAGCGACGGGCGCACGCGCTGCCGCGTCATCTCGATCAGTCCCAGCTCGGACACGGCGAACGCCTTGGTACGCGCCCGGTCGCGTCCCAGGTGGGTGCGCAGCTCCTGTAGCACCTTGTCCCGGTTGCCGCGGGATTCCATGTCGATGAAATCCACGACGATGATGCCGCCGATGTCGCGCAGCCGCAGCTGGCGCGCCACCTCGCGCGCGGCCTCGATGTTGGTCTTGAGGATCGTGCTCTCGGGGTCCTTCTTGCCCGTGTAGCGACCCGTGTTCACGTCGATCGAGGTGAGGGCCTCGGTGGGCTGAATGATCAGGTACCCGCCGGTCGGCAGCTCGACCCGCGGCTTGAAGAGACTCCGGATCTCCGCCTCGATGTCGTACTCGTCGAACAGGGAGGTCTCGGCCTGGTACAGCTTCACCCGGTCGAGCAAGTCGGGATCGATCTGCTTCAGGTACTGCACCACTTCGGTGTGCAGCACCTTCGAATCGACCAGCAACGAGTCGACCTTGTCGGAGAACAGGTCGCGGATGATGCCGCGCGTGAGCGACGTCTCTCGTTG
>QHUD01000011.1 GCA_003221085.1 Gemmatimonadota bacterium | reverse complement strand
CGGGACCGTGCATCCCTGCGGCGCGGTGCTGGTCGAGCGCACGTGACCCTCGACGCCGTCGGCCTCGAAGTGATGGGACACGCCTTCGCGTCCATCGCGGAGGAGATGGGTCTCGTCCTCATTCATTCGGCGGTGTCCCCGAACATTCGCGAGCGGCGCGACTGCTCGGCGGCGCTGTTCGACGCCGCCGGTGAAATGATCGCGCAGGCCGCCCACATTCCCGTGCATCTTGGCGCCCTGCACGAGGCGGTCGCCGCGGTGCGCGCGCTCGGTCCGGGACCGGGTGATGTGTTCATCCTCAACGACCCCTACACGGGCGGCTCGCACCTCCCCGACATCACACTGGTCGGGGCGATCGAGGTCGAGGGGACCGTGGGTGGCTACAGCGTGGTGCGGGCGCATCATTCGGACGTCGGCGGCGTGCAGGCCGGCAGTATGCCCGCGGGCGCGCGCGAGATCTTCGCCGAGGGCGTGGTCGTGCCGCCGCTGCGCCTGACGGCCGAGGTCGAGCGCTTTCTGCTCGCCAACGTGCGGACGGCCGAGACGCGGCGCGCGGATCTGGCGGCCCAGCGGGCGGCCGTGGCGCGGGGCGGGGAGGGGTTACGCGCCCTCGCCACGCGGTACGGCTGGGCGGCGGCACGCCAGGCGGCCGCGGACCTCCTGGACTACGCCGAGCGGCGTGCGCGGGAAGCCCTCGGGCGGGTGACGGCGACGGCGCTCACCGCGACGGATTGGCTCGAAGGAGACGGCGTCGACGATGCGGACCTGGCGATCCGGGTGCGGGTGGACATCTCGGACGGCCTCTTCCAGGTCGATTTCACGGGGACGGCTCCGGCGGCCCGTGGCAACGTGAACTGCCCGCTCGCGGTGGCACGCTCGGCGGTGCTCTTCGTGGTACGGACGCTGTTGCCTGAGGATGTCCCGACGAACGGCGGCGTACAACGCGCCGTGCGTGTGACGGCGCCCCCTGGGTGCCTCGTGAACGCGCGCTTCCCGAGCGCGGTGGCGGCCGGCAACGTCGAGACGTCGCAGCGCATCGTCGACACGCTGCTCCTCGCCCTGGCGACGGGCGGTCTGCGGGTTCCGGCGCAGGGGCAGGGCACGATGAACAACATCACGTTCGGCGGGACGCGGGATGCGGGACGCGGGATGCGCGATGGCTGGACGTACTACGAGACCATCGGCGGCGGTCAGGGGGCCTCGCCTACCGCGCCCGGTCCGTCGGGGGTGCACGTGGGGATGTCGAACACGTGGAACACACCCATCGAGGTGCTGGAGATGGAGTATCCCTTACGGCTGAAGTCTTACAGCTTGCGACGGGGGAGTGGTGGGGTGGGGCGGTGGACGGGCGGGGACGGCGTGATCCGCGAGTTCGAGGCTCTCGCGCCGATGGAGGCGAGCATTCTCGCCGAGCGACGGCGCCATGCCCCCCGCGGTGCGGCGGGCGGGCACGATGGGGAACCCGGGCGCACGCTCTTGAACGGTGTGCCGCTCACCCCTAAAGTGAGCGTGTCGCTCGCGTCGGGCGACGTGTTGCGCGTGGAAACGCCGGGCGGCGGTGGCTGGGGCAAACCCGAACGCGGAGACATTCGATGACGTGGGTCCTCATGGCCCTCATCGGCCTGGTGGGGGGTGTGGTGTCGGGGCTGTTCGGGGTCGGGGGAGCGATCGTGATCGTGCCGGCCCTGGTGCTGCTCGTGAAGTTGCCGCCGCACACGGCGAGCGGGACATCGCTCGCGGCGCTGCTCCTCCCGGTAGGTCTGTTGGGGGCGATGGAGTACTATCGGCGCGGACAGGTCAACATCCCGTATGCGATCATCCTGGCCGCCGGGCTGTTCCTGGGGGCGTTCATCGGCGCGCATTTCGCGGGCGGCGTATCGGACGTGGCGCTCAAGCGGGCGTTCGGGGGGCTCCTGCTGCTGGTCGCCGGCAAGCTGCTGCTCGGCTAGGGTTTCGTCTCGAACACCTTCGCTTCGACGAACAGCCGGAACAGCTCCTGGTCGAGCTGCCCGGCGCGCACCTCGTCCGCCATGATGTCGAGTGCCCGCGCCGGTGCGACGGCCGCCTTGTACGGGCGGTCCGCTGCGCTCAGCGCGTCGTAGATGTCGCTGATCGTCATCATGCGCGTCTGAATCGGGATCGCGTCGCCGGTCACCCGCCGTGGGTACCCCGCGCCGTCGAGCTTCTCGTGGTGTCCATAGGCGATCATGGGAATGTGCTGAAGCTCCCGAGTCCAGGGGATTTGCTGCAGGAACCGGTAGGTGTGGGTCACGTGGCTCTCGATCTCTTGGCGCTCCGTCTCGTCGAGTGAGCCCTTGGGAATGGTGAGGTAGCGCATCTCCTCCTCGGTGAGGTAGGGGTGCGGACGGCCGCTGGGATCCTCGTACGTGCGACGCGCCAGCTGGAGCAGCGCCTCGAACCGCCCGGCCGGCAGCACCGTCGGCTCGTTGGCGCTGAGTACCGCATCGAGGAAGCCGTCCAGCACCTCGATCTCCCGGGCGTGTTCCTCCTCGAGCGCTCGCAGGAACGGCTCGTACTCCCTCCGGTCGTGCGTCTCCAGGAACTCGGAACGCTTCCTCCAGAACTCTCGCTCGGCAGTACGCCGCACGAAGTGGTGGCGTTGTTTGATGAGCTCGAGCTGCAAGGGATAGAGCTTCTTGGCCTTGACCAGCACCTGCTCCCGCACGCCGACCTTGCCGAAATCGTGGAGCAGCCCGGCGTAGCGGATCTCCTTGATCTGCTCGCGCGTGAAGCTCACGCCGCGATACGCACCGTCCTCCGCCCGGTCGACGACGGCGGCGAGTCCCACCGTCATGTTCGCCACCCGTCCCGAGTGGCCGAACGTGGTCGGGTCTCGCTGCTCGATCGCGTGCACCGCGGCCTGCACGAACCCCTCGAACAACCGCTCGATCTCTTGATACAAGCGGCTGTTCTCGATCGCGACGGCCGCCTGCCCCGCGAGCGCCGTGACGAGCTCCACGGTGCGCCGCGAATACGGCACCACTTGCTGCTCTACGTCCGCGGGCGCGGCGAGCACGGCGTCGGGGTGGCGCTTGCGGTTGATAAGCTGGAGGACGCCGATGACTTCCTCGTTGTGGTCCTTCATCGGGATCACCAGCATCGACTTCGTGCGGTAGCCATGCCGCTCATCGAACGACCGGTTGATGCTGTATTCCACATCCGGTGGCAGGAAGTACGCGTCGTCGATGACGAGCGGCTCGCCCGTCACCGCCGTGTAGCCCGCGAGGCTGGAGCGATCCACCGGGATCGTGAACTCGACGAACGGCGCGTCGGGCTTGGAGTACGTCTGCGCGATCCGGAAGCGCAACCGCTTCTCCCCCTGGTCCCCCGTCTCCACCAGGTACAGGCTGCCCGCGTCCGAGGTCGTGATCCGGCGCGCCTGCGTGAGGATGAGGTCGAGCAGCGTCTTGAGATCCCGCTCGGTTCCAAGGGCCACGCCGATGCGGGTCAGCTCGCCGATCTCGCGGCTGCGGTTCGCGGCCTCGGCTCGGGCGCGCGCGGTTTCCATGCGGGCGGCGGCTTCGCGATACCCGGCGCGCACCGCGACCAGCAGCTGCCGCGGCCCGACCGGCTGCCTGACGAAGCCGGAGAGGAGTTCGGACGGCATCGCCGCGGGCAGATCGGGCTCGCCCTCGCGACCGAGCGCCACAATCGCGCCACCCGCGTCCACGAACGCCCGCAGCACGTCGACGGTGAAGATCGAGCGGCTCTCGGAGTCGAGCACAAACACCGTCGGCCGCTCGTCCGCGACCAGCTCCCGCGGCACGCGCGCCTCGCGCGCTTCGATCTGGGCGCCGTCGAGCGCGGGTCGAACGCCTGCGGGATTCCAGGCGGGTGTGTGCAGCAGGAGGTATCTCACGGCGGAGGGCTCGGCACCGGGTCGCCCCGGGATGTCACGTCACGACCTCTTCACGCGCTGGAGGCCCTGCTGCGCCTCGGCGTACTCGGGGAAGACCGCCAGGGCCCGCTGATACATCTCCGCCGCCTTGTCCTTCTGCCCACGATCCTGGTACAGGAGCGCCTTCGAGTAGAACGTCAGCGCCTCCGTCGGGACCTGCCGGGTCATCCGCTGATCCGACGCCTGGCGGGGGAGCGGGGGCAGGTTGGCGTCCTTCATCAGGCGCGCGGCGACGGTGCGGATGATGTCGAACAGGTGATCCCGCTGCATGAGGTCCGACTCGACCTTGACGATCTCACTCGTCTCCACGTTGATGATCCGCGCGTCGAGCCGGAAGTCGCCGTAGAAGTCGATGAACGTGCCGGTGATCACGTAGCGCGCGCCGACGAGCTTCCCGACTTTTGCCGCGATTTCCGGGGTCACCTTGCCCGACGCGCCGT
>QHUD01000010.1 GCA_003221085.1 Gemmatimonadota bacterium | reverse complement strand
CGGCATCGACACCGGCGCGCCCGGCAATGGCCGTGCGCTGAACGGCGCGACGAGCAGTCGGCCGTGGCCGTTCTGCACGTAATCGAGGTACACCTTGCCGCCCCGTTTTTGGACCTGGCGGGTGACCGTGGCGATGTCGGGCAGCTCGGCCGCGATGACCCGCGCCAGGAGTCCGCCGAGCGTACGGGATTGTTCGTAGGTGACCTGGCGCCCCAACGGGATAAGCACGTGAAGACCAGACGAGCCGCTCGTCTTGATACCCGTCGGCAGGCCGATATCGTCGCACAGCGCCTGGACGGCCTTCGCGACGGTGACCACGTCCGCGAACGACGCCTCCTTCGGATCGAGGTCCAGGATGCACCAGTCGGGCGTCTCCAGGGTCTCCACGCGGGACGACCAGACGTGAAGCAGGATCGCCGCCATGTTGGCGATGTAGAGGAGCGAGGACTCGTTGTCGCACACGAAATAGTCAAGCTCGCGCTGCGAGTCCTCGCTCCAGATCGTGACCGTTCGCACGAACGCCTGGGCATACTCCGGGGCGTCCTTCTGGAAAAAGGACTTCCCGTTGATGCCGTCGGGGAAGCGCGTGAGCACCAGCGGCCGGTCGGCGAGATAGCGCAGCATCCACGGGGATATCGCCCGGTAGTACTCGATCAAGTCGCCCTTGGTGTAGCCCTCGTCGGGCCAGAAGACTTTGTCGACGTTGGAGAACTTCACCTCGGGATGCGAGATGCGGGATGCGGGATGCGAGATTGGCACCGGCGGCTCCGCATCCCGCATCTCGCCTCCCGCATCCCGTTCCGCGTTTCCCGGTATCACGCATTCTTCCGGCTTCTTGTCGTCCCGGAACCGTAGAAAGACGGGTTGCCGCAGCAGCCCGTCCCCCGTGACCTCCTTGTAGCGGACCTCGGCCACGAGCTCTGGCTTTACCCAGTGGCTCTCCTTCTCCGCCGGGACGGGACCCACGAACGGCGGCCGAGGCGTCTCGAGCGCCAGCAGCTGGTCCCCGACGTCTTTCAGCATCTGGCCGGTGAATCCGCTCCCCGCACGACCGGCATACACAAGCTTCCCGTCGGCGTAGCCCCCCAGGTGGAGCGCCCCGAACCCGCCACGGCTGCCCTTGGGCGCGGTGTAGCCCACGACGACGAAATCGCCAGTCTTGTCGGCGCGGATCTTCTGCCAGAGGTCCGAGCGGCCGCTTTTGTACGGGGCGTCGGCCTTCTTGGCGACGATGCCCTCCAGTCCCATCCCCACCGCCCGGTCGTACAGCGCCTCGCCATCCTTCTCGAAATGCTCCGAGTAGCGCAGCGGTCCCGCCTCCGGGAGCACTTTTCGCAGCAGGGCCTTGCGCTTCACGAGCGGCAGGGACCGCAGGTCGAACCCCTCGACCGCCATCAAGTCGAAAAGATAGAGCGTGCCGGGCGTCTCGACGGAGGCATGCCGGATCTCCGGGGCGCGTGCGATGCGCGCCCGGTTCTGGAGGCGTTGAAAGCTCGGCCGCCCCTGCTCGTCCAAGATCACCAGCTCCCCGTCCATGAGCAGGCTGGAGTACGGCAGTGCGGCGATCGGGCGAATCAACTCCGGGAAGGCCGCGGAGTAGTCGTTGCCGTTGCGCGTGATCAGGCGCGCCGTCCCGCCTTCCTTCACGACGCGCATGCGATAGCCGTCGAGCTTCACCTCGAATACCCACCCGGGGCGCGAGAACGGCTCCTCGCGCGTTTCCGCGAGCATGGGAGCGACATCCTCGGCACGGACAGTGCGCAGCGGCGCCTTGAGCTTCTTCAACTCGGCCACAAGCTTCGCCGGTTTCTTGTTGCCGTCGCGTAGCTCCTCGACCGTCAGCCCCGATAGCACCGATCCGGAGGGAAACGTGGCCCCGTTGGTCGCGGTATAGGCGTCCCGTTCTTTGATCAGAAGCCAGTCCTTCACCGACTTCTTGATCTTCACGAGCGTCCAGACGCCGCGCAGCTTGTAGCCGCGCAGCTCGAAGAGCAGCTTCCCCTTGGCGAGCCCCGCCACCGGGTCCTCGATGGGCACCCATACGCCGCGGTCCCACACGATCACCGCGCCCGCGCCGTAGTTCCCTTCCGGGATGATCCCCTCGAAGTCGCCGTACTCGATGGGGTGGTCCTCGACATGGACGGCGAGACGTTTGTCGGCGGGATCGCGCGACGGCCCTTTGGGCACAGCCCACGATTTCAAGACCCCGTCCATCTCGAGCCGGAGGTCGAAATGGAGGCGGGTGGCGGCGTGCTGGTGTACGATGAACCGCCGGCCGGATGCGGCGGCGACCGACCCCGAAGGCTCCGGCGTGCGGTCGGCGGAGCGCTTGGCGCGGTAGGTCTCGAGCGCGTCGTCCGGCGGAGGCGTGGTCTTTGGGGTCACGGTCGTGGTCCATTGTAGACCGAAAGCGCGCCTGGTCGCAATCCGCGCAGCCGGCGCAGGATGGACCCTCCCTCGCGCCGGTGGTAATTTGCTGATGCCGTCGGTCGAACGATCACCCTTTCACCAGCAGGCCCTATGCCCGCGCATTCCATTGGTTCCGCCACGATTTCCTTCGGGCTCGTCTCGGTCCCGATCAAGATGTTTTCGGCCGGCGAGTCGTCGGCCGCGATCTCGTTCAACTGGCTGCACAAGAAGGACGGGGCCCGTCTGAAGCAGCAATACGTCTGCTCGAAGGACGGCGAGAAGGTCGAGAAAGAGGACATGATCAAGGGCTACGAGTTCGCCAAGGGCCGCTACGTCCAGTTCACCCCTGACGAGCTCAAGGCGCTCGAAGAGAAGGGGACGGGCTCGATCAACATCACGGAATTCGTGGACGCCGACACGGTGGACCGGATGTACATGGACAAGGTCTACTTCATGGGACCCGACAAGGGCGGCGACCGGGCGTTCACGCTGCTGGGCGAAGCCCTGAAGAAGACCGGCAAGGTGGCAATCGGGCAGTGGGCGGCGCGCGGCAAACAATACCTCGTCATGATCCGGCCGCTCTCCCGGGGGCTCGCGATGGAGCAGCTGCGCTACGCCAATGAGGTGCGCTCGATCGACGAGGTGCCGATCCCCAAGGTCGACGTGAAGAAGGCGGAGCTGGACATGGCGGTCCAGCTCATCGAGCAGGCGGCCTCGGAGAAGTTCGAGCCGCAGAAGTACGAGGACACGGTCAAGACGCGAATCCAGGAGCAGATTCAGCGGAAGGTGGACGGCGAAGAGATCACCGAGGAGCCGACCGAAGCCCCCAAGACGCAGATCATCGATCTCATGGAGGCGCTCAAGGCGAGTCTCGCGAAGGGCAAGGGCTCGACCGGCGGCGAGCGCAAGCCCGCGAAGCGCGCCGAGCGCGCCGCCGAAGCCAAGCCAGCCAAGAAACGAAAGGCCGCCAGCGCCTAGGCGATGACGGGCTACACCACCGAGGAGGTCGCGCGGCTCCTCGGCCTCTCCCCCGCGCAGATCCGATCCTACACCCGAGCCGGTTTCCTCTCCCCCGCGCGCGGCGCGCGGGGGAACCTGCGTTTCGCCTTCCAGGACCTCGTGCTGCTGAAAGCCGCGAAGGGATTGCTGGCCGCGCGGATCCCGGCCGCCAAGATCCGACGCTCGCTGCGTCGATTGAAGCAGCAGCTACCGCGCGGGCGGGCGCTCTCTGAGCTCCGCATCACGGCGGAGGGCCATCGCGTTGTCGCGCGAGACGAGGCGATCGCCTGGCATCCGGAATCGGGGCAGCTGGTCCTGGATTTCGACGTGGCGACGCTGGCGCAGCGGGCGGCGCCGCTGGCGCGGCGGCGGGCGGCCGCGGCGCGCCGGGTCGAGGAGGACCTCGACGCGGAGCAGTGGTTCGCGCTGGGACTGGAGCTCGAGGTGAGTGAGGCCGACGAGGCGCGCGACGCGTACCGTCGCGCGCTCGAGCTCGATCCGCACCACGCCGACGCCCACGTCAACCTAGGTCGCCTCCTCGTCGAGGCGGACCGGGCCGAGGAGGCCGAGACCCACTTTCGCGCCGCGGTGGCGGACCACCCGGGACATGCGACCGCGTGGTTCAACCTGGGGATCGCATTGGAAGATCGGCGGCGTCCCAACGACGCCGTCAAAGCGTACGAGCAAGCGATCGTGGCGGACCGGCGTCTGGCGGACGCGTACTTCAATCTGGCGCGGCTGTACGAGGAGGCGGGGAAGAAGGCCGCGGCGCTGCGGCACCTGTCGATCTACCGGAGACTGACCGTCGATGACCGCCAGCCCTGAACCCCCTTTCGGGATCGTCCGCGTAGCGCCGTTCGCCGGATTCGTGCATCGGTTCGAGGATCTCATCGGGTCTGCGACCACGATGGCCCTCTACTTCATTCATTCACGCCGCTGGCGCGAGAATCACGACGCCGCCATCAAGGCCTTCGTC
>QHUD01000105.1 GCA_003221085.1 Gemmatimonadota bacterium | reverse complement strand
GGCGGCGGGCGTGGCCCACGGGCTCCGCAATCCGCTCGCGAGCCTGCGGGCTGCGGCGCAGCTCGCCCAGCACCGGGTCGGTGGTCCCCCGGCCGCGGCCCGCGAGCAGCTGAACGCCATCATCGAGCAGGTGGATCGCCTGGATCTCCGGATCGCCCACCTCCTGACCTTCTCGCGCCCCGCGCCCTTCCGCCCGCTGCGGGAGAGCGTCCGGGCGCTGGTGGATGGCGCGCTCTCCGGTTTCGCCGAGCTGCTGCGCCGGCGCCGGGTCGAGGTTGCCGTGACCGTCCCGCCGACACTCCGCGAAATCCGGGTCGACCCCATGCGGCTGGAGCAGGCGTTGACCGAGATCGTCTCCAACGCGCTGGATGCCATGTCGGACGGTGGACGGCTCGAGATCACGGCGCGTTCAGCGAACGGCGCGGGTGGCGCCGATGGCGTCTTGCTCGAAATCGCCGATTCCGGGCCGGGGATTCCCGCGGAAATCCTGCCCAACCTGTGCGAGCCGTTCTTCACGACGCGACCCGAGGGTACAGGTCTCGGCCTCGCCATCGCCAAGCGCTACGTGGAGGAAACCGGCGGCCGCCTGGACATCGCCAGCCAGATGGGCCGGGGTACCACGGTACGGATCTGGTTGCCCGTCGCGAGCGCGGACAGTGCGGCGGCGCCATCACCGAGCCTCGCATGAGCGGCTCCACCGTCCTGATCGTCGACGACGAACAGACTCTCGCCCGGTCTGCCAAGGCCTTCCTGGCGGATCACGGCTACGAGGCCGAGGTGGCGACTTCCGGGGAAACGGCGCTCGAGCTGCTCGAGAAGCTGCAGCCGGATGTCGTGTTCGCGGACGTGCGGCTCCCGGGCATGAGCGGGATCGACCTGCTGAAACGGATCCGCGAGTTCGATCCCGTGCTCCCCGTGATCATGCTGACGGCGTACGGCTCGATCGAGGGTGCGGTGGAGGCCGTCAAGCTCGGCGCCTTCGATTACGTCAAGAAGCCCGTCGATCTGGAAGAGCTGAAGCTGCTGGCCGACCGCGCGCGCGAGAACCGGCTGCTCAAGCAGGAGCTATCGTATTACCGTCGCCGCGCAACCCGAGACGTCGGGTTTGCCACGATGGTGGGTGAGTCGCCCGCCGTCCGGGGGGTGCTCGAGCGAGCGCGCCAGATCGCCGCGTTGGAAGACACCCCGCCCGTGCTCCTGACGGGCGAGACCGGCACCGGGAAGGGGATCCTGGCGCACGCCATCCACGCCGCCGGTCCGCGCGCCCTGAAACCGTTCATCGAGGTGAACTGCACGGCGCTCCCGGCGACCCTCATGGAGGCCGAGCTGTTCGGCTACGAGCGGGGCGCCTTTACCGACGCCAAGGAATCGAAGCCCGGCCTGGTCGAGGCAGCGGAGGGTGGGTTTCTGTTTCTCGACGAGATCGGTGACGTGGATCTCTCGGTGCAGGGCAAGCTGCTCCGGGCGATCGAGGACCGGACGGTTCGGCGCGTCGGCAGCGTACGCGAGCGGAAGGTGGACGTCCGCATCGTGGCTGCGACGAACCGTGATCTCGAGCGCGAGGCGAGCCGGGAGCGGTTCCGCCGCGATCTCTATTTCCGCCTCGCAGTGATCGTGCTCGTCATGCCGCCGTTGCGCGAGCGGGGTGAGGACGTACTGCTCCTCACCGACCACTTCTTGCGAGTGCTCAATGCCAAGTACGGGAAGACGGTGCGAGAGATCAGCGCGCCGGCGCGCGAGCAGTTGCTGTCCTATCCGTGGCCCGGAAACGTCCGCGAGCTCAGCCACGTGATCGAGCGGGCCGTGCTGTGGAGCCGGGGTCCGACGCTCGACGTCGAGCACCTCTCGTTGACGAGTCCCGACCACGACGCGGCGCCGACTCACCGCAGCTCGTCGGGCGATGCGGAGGCAGGTGCCGCAGCACCGGCGTTGCCGCCGCAGGGCGTCGATCTCGGTCAATGGGAAAAGGCCATGATCGAGCGAGCGATGCGCGAGGCGGCTGGCAACCAGACGAAAGCCGCGCAGCGCCTCGGAATTTCCCGGGACACGCTACGCTATCGCCTGAAGAAGTTCGGCCTGCACTCCTAACGAGGTGCGGGCTGGGTGACTTCACCCATGTTGGGTGAAATGGCTCACCCTTCGGGTCGCTTACCCAAGCTCGGCGTCGCGGCTTTCAGTCCGTTAACTGTCGACTGGCGTGCAAGTTGTCGTTTGAGCGGTCACAGCCATCCGATGGCACGTCACGTGCTGAAGCCCTTATACGAGCGCTTGTAGTGGTCGACCATGATTTCTCTGGGAGGAAGAAACAATGACCTGGACGAAGCCCGAATTCGAGGTCGTCGAGCTGGGGATGGAAGTCGGCGCGTACGCCGGCAACGCCTGAACCAGGCTGATACGACTACCGAGGGGCCGGGTGAAGAACCCGGCCCCTTTGTTCAATGCGCGTCATCATCCTCGGCTCGGCGGCAGGTGGTGGAGTCCCGCAATGGAACTGCCGCTGCCCGAACTGTCTCGACGCCCGCCACGACGCTCGCGGCCGCATGCAATCATCTGTGGCCGTCAGCTCGGACGGGGAGCGCTGGATTCTGCTCAATGCCTCGCCCGACTTGCGCATGCAATGTGCCGCCCACCACGAGCTCTGGCCCCTATCCCTGCGCGGTTCGCCCATCGCCTCCGTGGTCCTGACCGACGGCGAAATCGACCACACGCTCGGGCTGCTGTTGCTGCGTGAGAGTACCACGCGGCTTCCGGTGTACGCCCCCGCAGGCGTGACCGCGCTGCTCGGCAACGAGTGGCCGCTCTATCGCGTGCTCTCGTCGTACGCCGGCGTCGAGCCGCGGACGCTCGAAGAGGGTCGGCCCGTCGCTCTCACTGATGGCGCCGGCGACGCGCTCGGAATCTGCTGCTCTGCGACAGCGGTGGCCCGCCGTCCGCCGCGCTACGCCCGCGCCGCGCCTACTCAGGCGTTCGACGTCGGCGTGCGGCTCACGGACGAGCGCTCCGGCGCCACGCTCGCGTACATCCCGACCGTGGGGGCGATCGATGACGCGACGCGACGCGTCGCGGCGGGAGCCGATCTCTTGCTCTTCGACGGCACGTTCTGGTCTGACGACGAGCTCAGAGCCGCCGGCGTGGAAGCACCGACGGCGCGCGAGCTGGGCCACCTGCCGGTGGGCGGGGCGGGTGGCAGCCTGGAGCTTCTGCCGCGGCTCGACGCAAAGCGCGTCGTCTTGGTACACATCAACAACACGAATCCTCTCCTGTGTCGCAGCTCGGCGGAGCGGGCACGGGTAGAGTCCGCGGGCATCGCGGTGGGAGAAGACGCAATGGAGTTCGAGCTGTGAGCGTGCAGGTGAGCCCGCGGGCGACCGACGGATTGACGGGCCTGCTGCGCGGCGTGCTGGAGCGTCGCTACCACCACCTCCACCCGTTCAACCAGCGTATGCACCGGGGCGAGCTGTCGCGCCAGGAGCTGCAGCTCTGGGTGGCGAACCGCTTCTATTACCAGGTCAACATCCCCATCAAGGATGCGCTGATCCTGTCGAGCTGCCCCGAGCGCGAGGTGCGCCAGCAGTGGATTCAGCGAATCATCGACCACGACGGCCGGTCGGGCGAGGAGGGTGGCATCGAGGCGTGGCTGCGCCTGGGCGAGGCGATGGGCGTGAACCGCGAAGACATGGTCGGGCAGCGTTTCCTCCTGCCCGGGGTGCGCTTCGCGGTGGACGCGTACGTGAGCTTCTGTCGCTCGAAGCCCTGGCTCGAGGCGGTGGCCGCTTCGCTCACCGAGATGTTCGCGCCGCTGATCGTGAAAGAGCGGCTCGCGGCGATGCTGAGCCATTACACATGGGTGGATCCCGCTGGACTGCAGTACTTCAAGAATCGGCTCACCCAGGCGCCGCGCGATGCGGAATACGCGCTCGGCCTGGTGACTGAGCGGTTCCGCACCGCGGAGGAGCAGCGGCGCGCTGTGGCGGCGCTCGAGTTCAAGTGCGACGTGCTGTGGTGCCTGCTCGATGCGGTGGAACGCGGGCCCCTCCCGGGGTCGGTGACGTGACTGCGGCGGGCCGGCCGACGGTGCCCCGCCTCCACCCGAAGGCGCGCCTGCAGCACGACGACGTGCGCGGGCGCGACGTGCTGCTCTACCCGGAAGGGCTCGTGGCGCTGAATCCGACCGGGGCGGAGATCGTCGGACTGTGCGACGGCGTTCGCTCGCTCGCTGACGTCGTAGCCGAGCTCGAGCAGCGGTACGGTTCCACTGGGCTCGAGCCCGACGTCATGGCGTTTCTCGACGGGCTCGCGGCCAAGGGATTGGTGACGTATGGATCCTAAGCCGCTGTGGCTCCTGGCGGAGCTGACCTACAAGTGCCCGCTCCAGTGTCCTTACTGCTCGAATCCGCTCGACTTCGCGGGCCCGCGCTTCCGGCGCGAGCTCTCGACCGAAGAGTGGTGTCGCGTGTTTCGCGAGGCCAAGGCGCTGGGTGTGCTGCAGCTCGGGCTTTCGGGCGGCGAGCCGACGCTGCGGACGGATCTTGAAGACCTGATCCGCGAGGCGCACGGGCTCGGGCTCTATACGTCCCTCATCACATCGGCCTACCGGCTCACCAAGGATCGCCTCGCGGCCCTCAAAGCGGCAGGCCTCGATCACGTGCAGATCAGCATTCAGGGGGCTGACGCCGACCTCTCGGACGCGGTCGCCGGGACCACGTCCTATCGGGACAAGATCGCCGCCTACCACTACACACGCGAGCTGGGCTTCCCGCTCACCGTCAACGTGGTCCTGCACCGCCGCAACCTGCACCAGGTCGAGGCGCTCATCCGGCTCGCCGAGTCGCTCGGCGCCGAACGCATCGAGCTCGCGAACACGCAGTTCTATGGTTGGGCGCTGCACAACCGCGATGCGCTCATGCCCACGAGGGCGCAGCTGGACGACGCATGGGGCGTGGTGCAACGCGAGCGTGCGCGACTCGGGACAAAGCTCGAGATCGTGTGGGTGCTCCCCGACTACCACGAGCGGTACCCCAAGCCGTGCATGGGCGGCTGGGCGCGCTCCTACATGACGGTCACGCCCGCGGGGGAGGTCTGGCCTTGTCACGCCGCGGGCCGCATCACGACGCTCAGGTTCGAGAACGTACGCGAGCACCCGCTCGAGTGGATCTGGGAGCACTCGGACGCGTTCACCCGCTTCCGGGGCGATGCCTGGATGCCCGAGCCGTGCCGGTCGTGCCCGCGCAAGACCCAGGACTTCGGCGGCTGTCGCTGCCAGGCGTTCCTGGTCGCGGGCGACGCGGGCCTGACCGATCCGGTGTGCTCGTTGTCGCCGCATCGCCCCTTGATCGACGCGGCGGTCGCCGAAGTCGAGAGCGCCGCCGCGGCCGCGGAGTGGACCTATCGCGCGGCGCCTGCATCGCGCGTGCTCGCCGCGAAAGGATGACCGCCGCCGCGATCGACGCCCGCGGCCTCGGCAAGGACTTCGGCGCGATCCGCGCGCTTGACCAGCTCGATCTCGAGGTCCGGGAGGGGGAGTTCTTCGGATTGCTCGGGCCGAACGGCGCGGGGAAGACCACCACCGTTCACCTGTTTGCCACGCTGCTCGCGCCGTCGCGCGGCACGGCGCGCGTCGCGGGATACGACGTCGTGCGGGAGGGCCTCTCCGTGCGACGCAGCATTGGCCTCGTGTTTCAGGACACCACGCTCGACCGCGACCTGACGATCACGGAGAACCTGCGCTTCGCCGCCCGCCTGTGGAGTCTCCCGGAGCGCGTCGCCCGGCCCCGCATCGACGTTCTGCTGCGCCAGTTCGAGCTACTTGAGCGGCGGGACGACCCGGTCCGCACGCTCTCGGGTGGTATGCGGCGCGCCGTCGATATCGCGCGGGGCATCCTGCACCAGCCGCGCATCCTGTTTCTCGACGAGCCCACCGCCGGCCTCGATCCGCGCGCGCGCCGATCCCTCTGGGAGCGCATCCGGGCGTTGCGCGCGGGGTCCGGCCTCACCGTGCTCCTGACGACGCATTACGTCGAGGAAGCCGAGCCGTGCGATCGCGTGGCCGTGTTGGACCGCGGACGGCTCGCCGCCCTCGGGACGCCGGCCGAGCTGAAGCAGGCGGCCGGTGTCCGATCGCTCGAGGAGGTGTTCCTCGCGCACACGGGCCATCCTCTGGCCGAGACGGACGGCGGGTGAGCGCGCGGGCGGTGTACGGCATCGTCGCGCGCGAGTTCGTGCGGTTCCTGCGGCAGCGCGGCCGCGTGCTGGCGAGCATCGGACGGCCCTTCGTGTGGCTGGTGTTCGCGGGCGCGGGGTTCGCGGCGGTGTTCGCAGGGCGAAACCAGATCGATTACCGCGTCTACATGGCGCCCGGTCTGCTCGGCATGGTCGTGATGTTCGGCTCGTTGCTCGCGGCCCTCTCCACCGTGACGGACCGCGAGGCCGGCGTGCTCCGCATGGTCCTCGTCGCCCCCATCCGGCGCAGCACGATCGCGTTCGGGAAAACGCTGGGTGCCACCCTGCTCGGTACCGCTCAGGCGCTCGTGGTCGCTGGCCTGCTCCTCCCCGTCGTCCACTTGCGACCCACGCTCGCGGGGGCGCTGCTAGGGCTGGTCGCGGTCGTCCTGTCGGGGTTGGCGATGGGGGCGCTCGGGCTGGTGCTCGCGGCGAGCATCCGCTCGATCGAAAACTTCGCGGGCGTCATGAACTTCGTGATCTTCCCGATGTTATTTCTGTCGGGCGCCTTGTACCCCGTGCGGCACCTCGGTCTCGTGCTGCGCGCCGTCGCGTACGCTAACCCGCTCGCATACGGCGTGGATTTGCTGAAGCACGCATTGCTCGGCGCGTGGGCGGAGGCGGGCTACGGCGGCGAGTTACCGGTGCCGCTCGACTGTGGGGCGCTCGTCTTATTCGCGATCGTGGGTCTTGCCCTCGCCGCCTCTCTGCTCGGCCGCGAGGGCGGGGTGACGCGCACCGCGCTCCGGGGACGGTCTTAGGCCACCACCAGTCGGGTGATGATCGCGGTGATCACCAGGACGACCAGCGCGGCCGCGATGCTCGTCAGCAAGGTGAACGCGGCGGTTTTGTCGCGGGCCACTTTCATGCACGGGGCAAGGCCCAGCGCGAACAGCCGCACGCTGTACAGCCCGACCAGCATCGCGAGGGGCTCGATCCGGGGGAACAGCGCGAACGCGCCCGCGAGCCAGTACGGCGTGCTTCCGTAGGCCGCGACCTTCAGTGCCTGCACGCGGTTTCGTTGCCCCCCGACCGATCCTCCGATCACGTCGATCGCCACCGCCAGCGCATACACGCCGACGAGATTGAGCACGTACTCGAGGACGCCGGCCTGCACCGCGGTCCCCGCATTCATCGGGATGGTCCCGAACGTCAACAGGCTGCCGCGCTCGCCGAACACGACCCCGCCGATCGTTGCTGCCACGGGCCCGATGGCCGCCATAGGGACGAGGTAGCGCAGGTAGATCGGGCCGGCGTTCGTAAACTCTCCGGCGATCGTCGCCCACTCCTGCGCCGGCTGGAGCAGCAGGCGCTGTGCGCGGGCGAGCCAGCCCGGGAGCTTGCGCGCGGCGCGCAGTTTCGCGGTCGGCTTGGTGGGGGGCCGGGGTGGTGGCCCGGCTTTGGGCGACGTGGGACCGCGGGGCGGCGGCGTGGGACCGCGGGGCGGCGGCGTGGGACCGCGAGGAGGCGTCCCTCCGGGCGGGCGCGGGGGATTCGGCGGCTGCGGCGTGCGCATGGCGGTCCCTGCGGCTCGGGTGATGCGACAAGATACAACAGCGTCGCGAGACGCCAAGACGGCACGCAAGAGCCGTATACGGGCCCTCTTGGAACGTGGCGTCGTGACGTCGTATAACCCAGATTCTGGCCATGCTGATCGACGTCCATGCTCATTTCTACCATGCTGCAGCCCCCCGGGCCGACTGGCGCGAGCGCAACGCCAGCCGGCTCGCGGCGGGACGCAAAATCGGGGTGACGATCCACGTCGCCTCGATCCTCGGGAGCTGGGGCCGCACGTCGCCGATCTACTTCCCGTCGCCTCCCGACGTCGAAGCCGGTAACACCGCGCTGCTCGCGCTCCAGCGGGAGCAGCCCGACGTGATCCGCGGCTACGTCACGGTGAATCCCAACTACACGTCGCACGCGCGCGCCGAGATCGCCCGCTGCCTCGGCGCCGGGATGGTGGGGGTCAAGCTCGCGGCGAGCCGTCGCGCGACCGACCCGCTGCTCGACCCGATTTGCGAGCTGGCGCGGGAGCATGGGGTGCCGGTGCTGCACCACGTGTGGCAGCACCGCCGGCGCGACTGGCCCGGGCAGGAAGCGTCGGACGGGGCGGAGCTCTCGGCCCTGGCCGCCCGCCATCCCCGGGTGCGATTCATCCTCGCGCATATCGGCGGCGGTGGCGACTGGGAACACTCGCTCGCCGCGGTGCGCGCCACACCTAATGTCTACGTGGATCTGTCGGGGAGCGGAGTGGACGGCGGCATGCTCGAAGCCTGCCTCGCCGGCGCTGGCGTGGAGCGCTTACTCTGGGGAACGGACCTTACGATGGACACCGGCTGGGCCAAGCTGCGCTATCTCGAGCGGCTGCTGCCCCCAGGCGAGCTGGAGCTGGTGCAGTGGAAGAACGCGGCGCGTATCTTCCCGCGCGGCGCGTTCCCCGCCGACTGATGCGCATCGACGTCAACGCCTTCGTTGGCGCCTATCCCTACCGGCGCGTGCCCGGTACGTCGCCCGACGGGCTGCTGCGCGCCATGACGCGCGCCGCGATCGACGAAGCGTGGGTGAGCCACCTGCCGAGCCTGTTCTGGCGTCAACCGATGGAGGGAAACGCCTGGCTGTACGAGACCGTGGCGCACGAGCCGCGGCTCAAGCCGGTACCGGCCCTGCATCCGGGCGTCTCGGGTTGGGAGCGTGCGCTCGGTGAGGCGGCGGATCGCGGTGCCCCGGCAGGGCGGTGCGATCCGATGTATTACGGGCTGGATCCCGCCGGGCCCGACATGCGGGTCCTTGCGGCGGCGTGCGGGGCGGCAAAGTTGCCCCTGATGATGGCCGTACGCCTCGAGGACGCCCGCCAGCGTCATCCCAACGACACCGCCGCCGAGCTGCCCGCGGCAGCCGTACGAGCGCTGATTCGGAGCGACGAGGATCTGCGTCTGCTCATCACGCACGCCGACCGGGGGTTCATCGAAGAGGTGCATTTCGGATCGACCCCCGACGAAGCCGCGCGCCTGTGGTGGGATGTAAGCTGGATCTGGGGTCCGCCCGAAGATCACCTCGCGCTGCTGCTGGGCACGATCGGCCTCGACCGGTTCGTGTTCGGCACCGGGCAGCCGCTGCGGATTCCGGAAGCAAGCATGGCGAAGCTCGATCTGCTCGAGCTCGAGCCCCAGCAGCGCGCGGGGATCGAGTCGGAAAACGCCCGCGCGGGATTGCTCCGCTGACCGCCGGCCTCGCGTGGGGCGTGATTCCCGCCGTCCCGGTTCCGTTCCGCGGCCGGGAGCTCGCCGACGACGCGCAGCAGGCATACGCCACCTGGATGGCGGAGCACCAGGTCGCCGGGGTGGCCGTCTGGGCGCACACCGGGCGCGGGCCGCACTTGTCGCGCGACGTGCGACGCCGGGTGCTTGCAACGTGGCGGGCTGCGCTCCCCCTGAGCACCATCGTCGCGGGAGCGACGAGCCGCGAGATGGCGGTCGACGCAAAGGCGGGCGGTGCGAACGCGGTGCTCGCCTTTCCGCGGGCGGACGATCCGGTCGGCTATCACGAGTTGCTCGGCCGCGAGCTTCCCGTGATCGCGTTCTACCTGTATGAGGCCGCCGGCGGCGTCGCCTACGACAATCCGACGCTGCACGCCATCCTGGCGCTTCCCAGCGTGATCGGGATCAAGGTGGCCACGCTCGACTCGGTGGTGACGTTCCAGCGGATCGCCGGGCTCATGCGGGATCACCCCGACAAGCTGCTGATCACCGGCGAGGACCGCTTCCTGGGCTATTCGCTCACCATGGGAGCACGTGCCGCATTGATCGGTATGGGGGCGGCGCTCACCGACCTCCAGGTCGCGCTGATGGAATCGTTCCGCTCGGGCGACTTCGGCAAGTTCGTCCGCCTGTCCGGCGTGTGCGATCGGTTCGCGAGCGCGACGTTCGTTCCACCCATGGAGGGCTATGTCCGTCGGATGCTGTGGGCGCTCGCGGCAGACGGCGTGATTCCGGACGACGCGTGCGACGATCCCTGGGGGCCGAGCCTGCCGCCGGCGGAGCGCGACGCCGTGCGCTCCGCGGTCCGCGAGGCGCGTACTCCGCGCATCACCCCGGCGTGAAGCGCATCCCGCGGCGGTCGTTCCTCGAGTCCTGCGCCGCCGCGACGGCGCTCGGCGGGTCTCCCTTGCTGAAGGGCTGGGTTCCGATGAGTAAGCAACGGCACGTGGTGGTGGTCGGGGCGGGGGCGTTCGGTGGTTGGACCGCGCTGCACCTGCTGCGGCGCGGCGCGCGCGTCACCCTGGTCGACGCCTGGGGCCCCGGCAACTCGCGCGCCAGCTCCGGCGGTGAGACACGGGTGATCCGCGGGACCTACGGCCCCCGCGCGATCTACACGCACCTCACGGCGCGCGCGCTCCAGCTGTGGAAGGAGAACGAGCGGCGCTGGCACCGCCAACTGTACCATCCCATCGGCGTGCTGTGGCTGGTGGAGAATGACGAGGCGTATGAGAAGGCGGCGCTGCCTCTGCTCAAAGAAGCCGGCCTGGCGTTCGAAGAGCTGTCGGGCGCCGAAACGGCGCGGCGGTACCCGCAGATCAACTGCGAGCAGGTGCGCTGGGCCATCTTCGAGAACGATGCCGGCTACCTCACGGCGCGCCGGGCCTGCGCCGCCGTGCTCGAGGGCTTCCTCGCCGAAGGCGGTGAATACCGCCAGCTCGCGGCGGAGCCCGGGCCCCAGGTTGCCGGAGCCGAGCTGCGGGGCATCAAGCTGTCCGACGGTACCACCCTCGCCGCCGATGCATTCGTCTTCGCGTGCGGCCCCTGGCTCGGGCGCCTGTTCCCGGACGTCATCGGCGACCGCGTGCGCGCCACGCGCCAGGAGGTCTTTTTCTTTGGCACGCCCCCGGGTGACCAGCGGTTCACCGAGCAGGCGCTGCCCGTGTGGGCGGATCACGGGAGGGGTTTCATCTACGGCATTCCCGGGAACGAGTGGCGGGGCTTCAAGGTCGCCGACGACACGCGTGGTCCCCCCTTCGACCCCACGACGGGCGAACGGCTGCCCACGCCCGCGGTCCTGCAGTCTGCGCGCGAGTATCTCGCCTTTCGGTTCCCGGGCCTGAAGGACGCCCCGCTGGTCGAGGCCCGGGTGTGCCAGTATGAGAACTCTCCCGACGAGCATTTCATTGTCGATCGGCACCCGGCAACGGCGAACCTTTGGCTCGTGGGCGGCGGCTCGGGGCATGGCTTCAAGCACGGGCCCGCCGTGGGCGAGCTGGTCGCCAAACTGGTCCTGACTGGGGAGGCGGCGCCACCCGAGTTTCGGCTGTCCCGCTTCGACGCCGGGGCAACGCCCCGGCGATAGTCCACCCGACCGTGCACGCCCCGCTCGAACGGGACTTCGATCGTTTCAAGCGGGCGCTGCCGCGCGACTTCGCGGCGCACGTGCGCGACACCTATCGCGTCGATCTCACCGCGCGCTATCTGGGCGAGGACGTTCCGCATCCCATCGGCAAGGGCTCGGGTCAGCTGTCCCTCAACCCCGGGCAGCTCGAAGATGACGCCGCGGCGGGGCTCGCGTTCGCGGTGCTCAAGACGGTGATCGCCGAGGACGAGAGCGGCGTTCAGGCCATGGCGGCGTGGGCGATCCACGAGACCAAAATGAAGGTGGAGCGGCGCCCGACGGGCGCGGGCCGTGAGGGTTGGACCGTCACGTGGAAAGGGCGCGGCTGGGATCGATCGTTCAGCGATTACCTCTCGCTCGTGCGGTCGGGACGGGACTTCACCCGCGCGGGCCGCCTCCTGGTTGTGCCGTCGGTGAAGTACCATCTCCCGCGCCTCGGGGAGCCGTTTCGTGAGGCCGAGTACCGCCACACGACCGCCCGGTTGGCGGAGGCGTGGGGGGAGGGCCCGCTCCTCGTGGAAAAGGATTTCTCGCCCACCCTGGCGGGTGACGCGCTCGCGGACGATCGCGCGCAAATTCTCCGCTGGCTGCGAGAGGTGCCCGCACGCATCCGCGCCGCCTCGCCGATGCCGGTGCGCGTTGCCGTGAAGCTCATGAACGCCCGATTCGACGACCGGTTCCAGGTCGACATGATGGAAGCATGCACAGGAGCGGACACGCTGGTGGTATTCAACCGGCTGTTCGATGCCGAGCGCGGCGCAGCGTACGGTGGCTGGGACTTGAGCGATCGGAACCTGAGGGTGCTGGATTCATACCGCCTTCTACCGCCTTCTACCGCCCTCTCCCGCCCTCTCACGGGCACCGGCAACATCTCCTCTGGCCGCATGATTCTCGAGTATGCCCGCCGCGGCTGCGAGGGCGTGCAGCTGCACACCTTCTTCCAGCTGCCCCTTTCCGAGTATGCCGCCACGCACGGGACCCGTCCCCAGCGCGCGCTCCACGCGTTGGTTTTCCATCCGCAGGACGGCCTGATCGCGGGGATGCTCGAGCTCGAGGCACGCGGTGAGCTCGAGCGGCAAGACGGCGAGCTCCGGTTCCTCGACGTACGGGCGCATGCACATCACACGGGTTGAGCTCTACGCGCTCGAGCTGCCGCTCGCGGAGCCATTCATACTCTCGGGCGGCCGGATCGATGCGCGCCGATCGGTGATCGTCGTGCTGCACGACGATGCGGGACACGTGGGCTACGGCGAAGCGGCCCCGGACGAGCTGCCGTTCTATTCCGAGGAGACGCTCGGCAGCGCGCGCGAACTCATCACCCGTGTGCTCGCGCCGCGGATCGCCGGTCGCGAGTTCGACGCTCCCGAGGCGGTGGACGCCGCGCTGCGTGAGAACGTGCGCGGCAATCCGTTCGCCCGGGCGGGGATGGAGACCGCGGCGTGGGACCTCGAAGCGCATCGCCGGGGCACGGGACTGCCGCAGCTCGTCGCCGAGCGGCTGGGCGTCGCGCCCGCCGCGAGCTTCCCCTGTGGTGTCGCGCTCGGGATTCCGGAAGATCGCCGTGCCGAAACCCTGACACACCGCGTGTACGAGGCGCTGCAGCACGGCTATCGGCGCGTGAAGATCAAGGTCGCGCCTGCGTGGGACGACGTCGCGGTACGTGCCGCCCGCGCCGGGATGGCCGGGACCGACCTGCCGCTCACCGTGGATGCGAACGGCGCCTACGACTGGCCCGAGCACGAGCGCGCGTTGCGCGCCCTGGACGACGCCGGCCTCCTGTACATCGAGCAGCCGCTCGCTCCCGACGAGCTGGTGGGCCACGCACGGCTCGCGCACACGCTCAAGACGCCGCTGTGCCTCGATGAGACGCTGCGTGACGCGAGGACGGCACGCCAGGTCGTGGCGCTGGACGGCCCGATGGTGTGGAACCTCAAGGTGCATCGGGTCGGCGGCCTCACCGAAGCGTGCCGCATTTGCCGGGTCGCGGCGGAATGCGGGGCACGGCTGTGGGCCGGAACGATGCCCGAGTCCGGCATTGGGTCCCAGGCGGACATCGCGGTCGCGGCGCTCGCGGCGTGTGTCTATCCGTCGGACGTGGAGCCGAGCGTGCGCTGGTTCGGGCGCGGCGCGGACGTGATCAAGCTCACCATGAGCCGGGACGGTCGCATGGCGGTGCCGGGCGTGTCGATCGCCCGATTGCTCGACGCGGGGCGCTTCCGTTCGGTGACTCGCAATATA
>QHUD01000104.1 GCA_003221085.1 Gemmatimonadota bacterium | reverse complement strand
TCGGCACGGGAGCCGGGCGGACGCTCCTGGCGCGGGTCAGTGAGGGGGCGCTGCGCCAGGTCTTCACGGGGACCGCCGAGATCGGAGATGTGCGCGGATCGCTCCTCACGGGACTGACGCTCACCGAGGTCCGGCTGTTCGACGCCGACACGACGCTCGTCGCCTGGCTTCCGGAAGCGAACCTCAGCTACAACCCCTTCGACTTCGCGGCCGGCCGGGTGGCCTTCTTCGAGTTCGACCTGCTCCGGCCGGTGATCAACATCGTGCAGCACCCGAACGGTCGGCTCAACATCGAGGAGCTGTTGCGCCTCGGGGGTCCCGACAAGGGCCCGCACGGGCCGGCGACGCTCATCCTGTTCCGCAACGTCCGGATCACGGACGGGACGGTGACGCTGCGACTGCAGGCGAAGCGGCCCGCCCCGGCCGACTCGAGCCTCGAGATCGCCACCGACGACCGCAACGGGCGGCTGCGCGTGCGGCGCTTCGAGCACCTCGACGCCCGGCTCGCCGCCCTGCAGGTGTCGTCCCCGCGGGAGCGGGGCATCCGGATCGAGGTCTCCCGGCTCGCCGTGGAGGGCTCGGACCCGGTGGTGCGGCTCGCGGACGTGGCGGGGCGGTTGCGGGTGATCGGTGACTCGATGGACCTGCAGCTCGCGCGCGTGCGGCTGCCGCGCTCGGCGCTGCGCGACGCCCGCGGGACGGTCCGCTGGCCGCACGGGACGTTGCTGTACGATCTGCGGGTGCGTGCGGACTCGGCCACGCTCGAGGATTTCCAGTTCATCGATCGGCGCTTCGCCGGCGTGCCCGGTGCGGGCGTCGTGTCGGGCGAGGTGCGGCTCCGCTCGCACGGCGAACGGGTGCTCGAGGTCGGGCTCGATCCGCTGCGCCTGGCGTACGGCGGCGGCACAGTCGCGGGCCGGTTCACCGCGCTCAGCGCGGCCGACTCGGGGCTCGTGGCGCTGCGCGACGCCGAGCTGGATGCCCGCGAGTTCGACCTCGAGTTCGCCCGACCCTTCCTCGATACGCTGCCGTTCGCGGGACGGCTCACCGGGCACACCATCGCCACGGGGCCGCTCGCGGCCCTCGCCCTCCAGACCGACTGGTCGTTCCGCGACTCGCTCGTATCGGGTTGGCCCGAAAGCCGCGTCCGCGGCAAAGGCGAGGTGAACCTCAAGGCCTCTGATGGCATCCGATTCCAACCGTTCGCGGTGGAGGCGTCGAGTATCGATCTGGGTACGGTCGAGCGGCTCGCCCCGGCGGTACGCCTGCACGGAACGTTGTTCGCCACAGGGACGCTGATCGGACCGTTGCGCAACGCGCAATTCGCGGGCACGCTCGAGCACCGGGATGGCGAGCGGCCCCCGAGCACGCTGACGGGGAGCGTGCGACTCCTGCTTGGCGCCGTCACGGGGTCCGTGAGGCTCGCCGGCCCGCTGAGCGCGCTCGAGACGCACGTGGATCTGCGCTCCGGAGGCGGCGCGGTGCGCGGCGACGGCACCTTGATACTCGACCTGCCGCACTACGGCGCGCGCGACCTGCAGGTCACGGCCCACGACCTCGACCTGGCGCACTGGCTGGGACACGGGGCTCCGCCGTCGCGCCTGAGGTTCACGCTGCGAGGGGATTTCGTGGGCGACAGCGCGGTGCCGCCCCTCGGCACGGTGCAGGCGATCGTCGAGCCATCGCGGCTCGCCGGCGCCGTCGTGGACTCGGGTGCCGTGCACGTGCGGTTCGCCGACCGGCGGCTGTATGTGGACTCGCTGCGCGTCGCGCAGGCGGGTCTCATGACCACCGGGTCCGGCTCCCTCGGGTGGACACGCGGAACCGGGGGGCAGCTGGCGCTCGACTTCGACGCCGACAGCCTCAACGCGCTCGACCCGCTCGTCGGCTGGCTCGCGCGCGGCGCCCCCAACGCACTCGACGACCCCGGTGGAGCGGACGCGGGCAACGCGCGGCTGGCCGGCGCCGCGCGCTTGCTCCTCACGCTCCAGGGCTCGCTCGACTCGCTCGGCCTGGATGCCCGTGCCAGCGTCGAGCGGCTCGCATGGCGGGCCTGGCGGGTCCCTGCCGGCCGGGGCCACCTCACCTGGCAACCGGGTCCCACCCCGACGTTCGCGCTCGAGGCGAGCCTGGACTCGATCGCCCACGGCATGTTCGGATTCTCCGCCGCGTCCGCCCTGGCGCGCGGGACTCGCGACTCACTCACCTGGCTGGCGCGGTCGCGCTTCGGGGAGGGGGGCGCGTTCCTCGCCGGAGGGCGGTTCGCCCGCCACGCCGCCCAAACAGGAAGCGCCGCGCTTGCGGTCGGGGTGGATTCGCTGGCCGTCCACCTGCCGGGCGACGTGTGGGTGTTGGAGCGGCCCACGGAGCTGACCGTGACGGACTCGGCGGCGACGGTGACCGGGCTCGCGCTCCGGAGCGCGTACGGATCGGGCAAGCTGGTGCTCGAGGGGGCCCTGCCAACCCGAGGTCGAGCGGACGCGCATCTCCAGCTGGAGGGGTTCCCGCTGGTGGGGCTGTATGCGCTGCTCGAGCGGGACACGGCGGGCGTGGGTGGGACGGTCACGGCCACCGCCGGGCTGTCGGGTACGCGGGCCAGCCCCATCTCGAGCGGGTCGTTCTCGCTCTCGAACGGCGCGTTCGGGGAGTTCCGCGCGCCGTTTGTGGACGGGACATTCGACTACCACGACCGGCGCCTGCGTGGAACGCTCCGGCTGTGGCGCTCGGGCCAGCAGATCCTCGATGTCCAGGCGTACCTGCCACTGGACCTCGCCCTCGAGCCCGTGCCGCGCCGCCAGCTCCCCGACACCCTGTCCGTGGGGGCGAAGGCGGACAGCGTCGACCTCTCTGTGCTCGAGGCGCTCACGCCGTCGCTGCAGCGCGTGACCGGCGTTTTCTCGGCGGACCTCGGCATCGCGGGCGCGTGGGACGCGCCGCGCCTGCGGGGCGAGCTCCAGATCGCCAATGCCGCCGCGACTATCCCGACGCTGAGCGTGCGCTACGAGGACATCGACGGGCGCCTCACCCTCTCCGGCGACACCATCGCGATCCAGTCCCTGTCGGCCCGCAGCGAGCGCGGCCGGTCCGATTTCACCGGCGTCGTGCGGCTGGAGCAGCTGACACATCCCGTGCTCGACCTGCAGATCGCCGCGGACGAGTTCAAGGCGCTGGACTTGAAGAACAACGTGGCCATCACCGCCAGCGGCCGGCTTGCGCTCAAGGGGCCGGTCTTCGGCGCCACGCTCACCGGTCACGCCAAGGTGACGTCGGGCGTCCTGTACTTCGCCGATCTGGTGCAGAAGCGGATCGTGAACCTGGACGAGCTCGCGGACACGTCGCTGGCCGCGCTCATCCAGCAGCAGCGGCTCGGGCCCGAGTTCGAGAACGTGTTCCTCGACAGCCTGCGGATCAACGACCTCGAGCTGGAAATGGGGAGCGACGTGTGGCTCCGCTCCGACGAGGCGAACATCCAGCTCGCCGGCTCCGTGCGGCTCACCAAGCAGCGCAACCAGTACCTCGTGAGCGGTACACTGCAGGCGGTGCGGGGGACCTACCGGCTCAAGGTGGGCTCGGTGCTGTCGCGCGAGTTCGTCGTCACCGAGGGAACGGTGCGGTACTTCGGCACCCCCGACCAGGACGCAGCGCTCGACATCAAAGCGAAGCACGTCGTGCACCCCGTTCCGACACCGGCCCAGCACAACCCCGAGGACATCACGGTGGTGGCGCACATCGGCGGTACCCTGCTGGTGCCGAGAATCACCCTCGAGGCGGAGAAGCGTGAGCTGTCGCAGACCGAAATCATTTCCTACCTGCTGTTCGGCAAGAGCAGCGTGGATCTGGCGGGCGACCAGGGCGGGATCGCCGACCAGCGAGCCGTGTTACAGAGTGCCCTCGCGATCCTGTCGGGCGAAATCGAGCAGACGATCGTCTCGGGCGGCGTGCCGGTGGACTACGTCGAGATCCGCCCCGGCGGTGGGGGGCAGGGCACCGCGCTCGCGCCCTGGAATGTCGCCGTGGGGCGCCAGCTCGGCCCCAAGACGTTCCTCGTGGTGAACGCCGGGTTCTGCTCGGGAGGCCAGGTGGGGGTAACGAACATGCTCGGCCTGTCGCTGCAGTTCCGGATCAGTCCCGAGTGGCGCACGGAAGCGAGCTTCGCGCCGGTACAGACCTGCACCACCGACACGAACCTCGGCTTGGGGAACACGGTGCCGCGGCAGGTTGGTCTGGACCTCTTCTGGGAACGGCGCTACTGACCGTGGCCCGCGCACTCCTGATCGCCAACCCTGCGGCGGCACGCACCGACGCGCGCGCCGTGACAACGGTCCGGGACACGCTGCGGCGCGGCGGCTGGACCGTCGAGGTCCTCGCCACGGCTCGGGCGGGCGACGCGCGCCGCTTCGCCGGCGAGGCGCACGCCGAGGGGTTCGACACACTCGTGTGCTACGGGGGCGACGGCACGGCGATGGAGATCGCGGCCGGTGCGGTAAAGAGCGGCATCCCGCTCGGGCTGGTACCGGGCGGCACGGGCAACTTGCTCGCCGGGAACCTGCGGCTGCCACGCGACCCGGCCGCCGCGGCGCGCGTGATCCTGGCCGGCCGCACCGCCGCCATCGACCTGGGCACCGTGGAACGCCCCGACGGCACGCACTATTTCGCCGTGTGCGGCGGCACCGGCTTCGACGCCCAGCTCATGGCGGGCACGGCGGCGGCCGAGAAGCATCGCTGGAAGATGGCGGCGTACGTGATGAGGGCGTTCGCCGCGCTCCCCGGCGTGACGAGCCCGCTGCACCGCGTGACCGTGGACGGGGTCGCGCGCGACCTGCCGGCGGCGATGGTGCTGGTGGCGAACTGCGGAGAGCTGGTGCCGCCCTTCCTGCGGCTGCGGCACGACATCGCGCCGGACGATGGTTGGCTGGACGTGGTGGTGCTGCGCGCGGAAGGCGTGTGGCAGAGCCTGAGCGCGTTCCTGGAGCTCGCGCGCCAGCCGAGGAACGGCGCACGGCGCCTGTGGTTCGGACGCGGCCGCACGGTGCGCGTCGAAGTGCTGGAGGGCCCGCCGCGTCCGATGCAGCTCGACGGCGAGCCGTGGGGTGACGCGCCGTTCGAAGCACGCCTCCAGCCGGCCGCACTGTCGGTCATTGTCGACCCCGCCACCGCGCGGCTGGGTGCGTCACGCCTTGGCTGACAGCGTGCTCCTGATCGATGCCGACGCCGATCTGTTGCAGGCGCTCGGAGAGTACTTGGACGGGATCGGGTACGAGGTGGCGGCTGCGGCCACGAGCGAAGCCGGCTTCGAGACGTTCGATCGCATGCGTCCCGACGTCGTGATCCTCGACCTACACGTCTCCGATGTCGGGGGGTTGAACGCGCTCGAGCAGCTCAAGACCCGGGGCGGCTCGGTCATCCTCCTCACCGAACAGGGCGAGTCGGAGAGCGCGGTGCGGGCCATGCAGCTCGGCGCCGAGCATTTCCTCACGAAGCCCGTCGACCTGAACCATCTGGCCGCGGCCACGGCACGCGTGTGCGAGAAGGTCCGCCTGACGCACCAGAACGCCCTGCTGCGCGCGCGCGACCAGGAGCACGCGGGGCTCGAATCACTCGGCGTCTCGCCCGCGATGCGCGACCTGGGGCGCCAGGTCGAGCTGCTGGCGGCAAGCGAACGCTCGACCGTGCTGCTCACGGGCGAGAGCGGGACAGGGAAGGGTTGGGTGGCCCGGGTGATCCATCATCTGTCCCCGCACGCGAGCGGTCCGTTCGTCGAGGTGCACTGCGCCGGTCTTACAACCACATTTCTCGAGTCGGAGCTATTCGGTCACGAGCAAGGTGCCTTCGCCGACGCGAAGGAGCGTCGGCAAGGTTTGTTCGAGCTGGCACACGGGGGAACGATCTTACTCGACGAAATTGCCGACCTGGCGCCGGAGCTGCAACCCAAGCTGCTGAACCTCCTCGAGACGAAGACGTTCCGCCGGGCGGGCGGCACGCGCGACATCACCGTGGACGTGCGGCTCGTCGCCGCCACGAACCGGGACCTGATGGCCGAGGTGCGCGCCGGTCGCTTTCGCGAGGACCTGTATGGTCGCCTCAGTCTGACGGCACTCGGGCTGCCGGCGGTGCGCGAGCGGTCGCGCGACGACCGGTTGGCGCTGCTCACCCGCATCGTGGCGGACCTGGCGCCCCAGATGCCGGGCTGTCCCAGCGCCACCAGCGCCGAGGCGTTGGATCGTCTCCTGTCCGCACCGTGGCCGGGGAACGTCCGCGAGATGCGCAACGTCGTCGAGCGGGCCATGATCCTGGCGCGCGGGGTGGGTCAGATCGGCCTCGAGCACCTTCCGGGCGACCTGCGCAAGGGTGGGGGCGGGGGAGCGGGCGGGGAACGACGCCATCAGCCGCAGGCGCTCGCCGAGGTGGAACGGATCCATATCGAGAAGACGCTCAAGTTCCACGGCGGCAATCGCACGCGCGCGGCCCAAGAGCTCGGGATTTCGCGTGCGACGCTGATCAACAAGATCAAAGGCTACGCGCTCGACCTCTAAGGGGCGGCCGGCGGAGGGACCGGCGGACGGCGCAGGTGGACGGACGGATCAGCAGCGTGTCGGACGGCGCTTTCGTGATGCTCAGTCGCCAGGAGATCGTACAGCAGCCGATCGTACGGCCGGCCGTGGATCCATTGGCATCGCCGCCGCCGCCCGATGTATCGAAAGTTGAGCTCCTCCAGCGCCCGCCGAGCCGGCCAGTGGATCTCCACAACCCAGGCGCGCACCGTCTCCAGGCCGAGCTTCCCGAAGCCGAGCGTCAGGAGCTCGGACGCGGCGCGGCGGGCGTAGGCCCAGGAGTTCTTGCGGCCGAGCACGGCCCAGAGTGAACCGGCCGACTTCGCACGAAGATCGATGTCCGACAGCGCCACCAGCCCGATCGGCAGGTCGTTCCCGTCACCCGTGAAGGCGCGCAGGAGGTGGAGGTCGCGCTGGGCCATGATCGTGAGCGACACGGCGGTGAGGAGCTCGCCGGTCCCGAAGTCCAGCCACCTGGCGTTTTCTTCGCGGCCCAGCCACCCGGCCACGAGGGCGATCAACTGTGGGTTATCGAGCGGCAAGAGCTTCATAGGGCGCGTGTTCGGGACCAGCCTCAACCGCAGCCCGCGGGCCGTCGGGAAACCGCAGGGCTGTTGGTGAGGGTTCCGCACAACACATTGGCGGCATGAGGGATGCAGGAGGAGGTCTGGGTGGCGCCCTGGGGGATGGTGATGCGCCCAGGCAACGCCCAGGCCTCGGACGTTTCAAATAGAACAGCGGACGCGTCGTATGCACGCCACACGAGGTCGGATGTCGCGTGCGACCCTCGTCAATAGATTATGGCTATGACCGACAAGCCCAAGCTCATGGAGCACGACGGGATGGTATGCCGCTCCTGCGGCAACGAGGAGCGCGCCTCGGAAGGCTATCCCTGCGCGGACTGCGGCACGTTCATTTGCTTGATCTGCTCGTTCCGGGGCGTGACGCGCTGCAAGGCGTGTGAAGAGAAGGCCAAGGCCTCACAGAGGGCTTAGCCCGCCGTCCCCCGCCGCTTCCGGATCTCGCGCGTCACATCGTCGGGCGAGGTGCCCAGTTCTTTAGCGAGCTTCTCGACAGCGTCGCTCGCCCCCGGCCAGTCTCCCGCGGCCGCGAGCGCCGCGAGCGCGATGTCCTCGACCACGGTCGTTCGTTCTTCCAAATCGCGCGTCCGTACTGCGACCTCGCGCGCGAGCCATTGCTCGAGCTCGCGGCGGTCGATCTCGAGCTGCCGCTGCCGCAGACCAGCCTGGAGCGACATCTCCAGCTCGTCCAGATCTACCGGCTTGATGAGGTAGTCGTAGGCGCCGAGCTTGAGACACTCGATGGCCGTGCGGGGCTCGTCGATCGCCGTGAGCATGATGATGGCGAGGTCCGAGTCGGCCGCGAGTGCTCTGGGCACGAGCTCTACGCCGGTCATGTTCGGCATGCGGATATCCGAAAGCATCACCTGCGGCTGCTCCGCCGCCTGGCGATCGAGCGCCTCGGCGCCGCTGGCGGCCTGCAACACCCGGTAGCCGAGCCGCGTGAGGAACCGATCGAGTGCCTGGCGGATGCCGTCTTCGTCGTCGACCACCAGCACGGTGGTCAGAGAGCTCTGCGGGTCGGGGTTGGGCATGGCGCTAACCTAGGTGCCCTCCACAAGCCGAGCAAGCCGAGCTATGCTTCGCGCTCCCATGGCGTCCTCACCTCCTGCCAGCCTCACTGCCGTTCGAGGCGTTTCAGTAGGGCACTGGACCGATCTCGAGCGGGCGACCGGCTGCACAGTGGTGCTCGGACCAGACGGTGGGATGCGCGCCGCCTGTGCCGTCCGAGGCCGCGCCACCGGAACGCGCGAGATCGACGCGCTGAACCCCCGTCACGTGGTGGACCGCATCGACGCGATCCTGCTCACCGGTGGATCGGCCTACGGTCTCGGCGCGGCGGATGGCGTGATGCGCTGGCTCAAGGAACGCGGGCGGGGCCTGCCGGTGGGGTCCGCTGGCATCGTACCCATCGTCCCGACCGCGGTGATCTTCGACTTCGACCTGGCCCCTGGGGGCAAGGCGGACCGCTGGCCGACTGCGGACGACGGGTATCGCGCGTGCACCACCGCGTCGGGCACCGTCGCCGAAGGATCGGTCGGGGCGGGCACGGGAGCCACGGTCGGCAAGGCGCTGGGGCCGCGCGCCGCCATGAAGGGTGGGGTGGGGAGCTGGGCGGCGACCGGCGGCGACATCGTGGTGGGGGCGCTGGTGGTGCTCAATGCGGTCGGCAACATCCTGGACGGCTCGGGCGCGATCCTCGCTGGGGCGCGCGGCGCGGACGGCACGTTCGTCGACGCGTTGACGCACTTCGGCCGGGGAGGCGTCCCATTTGGGGCGCGCAATACCACGCTGGCCGTGGTCGCGACCAACGCCACGCTCGATCGTACCGGCCTCGAGAGCCTGGCACACGCGGCAGGCGATGCGCTGGCGCGCCGCATCGTTCCGTACGGCACCCTGTTCGATGGCGACGTGGTGTTCGCGGTGAGCACCGCCGCTGTGGTGCCCGCCACGCCCCTGCAGGCCGAGGCCCTCGCGGCGCTCGCGGTGCCCATGGCGGTGGAGCGCGGCGTGCGGCTCGCGCGGGGACTCCGGGATATCCCAGGTCTCGCGGACCGGTGACCGATCGTCTCGAGCGCGATGTCGCGGACGTCGCGCGTCAGTGGGTGCCCGACGCCCGGCTCGGCGTGCTTGAGGTCGCGGTGGAGCCCCACCGTCTGAACGGCTGCACCACGAGTCGCGACGCCCTGGATGCGCTGCGTCGCATCGCGGCAGCCGCGGGCCGCGCCGCGGACATCCGGCTGCTGCCGGACGCCTCGGTCCGTGACGAGCCGGCGGCCGTGGTCGCCGGCGCGGTGGCGCCGCTGTTACGCGAGCCGCGGATATCGGCCGACCGGGTGAGCGAGGCGCTGCACGGCGAGGCGCTCGCGCTGCTCGAGGGGCGCGAGGGAGCCGCGTGGCTGCGCGTGCGCGCGGGCGACGGCTACCACGCGTGGACCCACGCGGCGTATCTGACTATCGGATCGAGCGAATGGGCCGAGGACTGGAGCGCGCGGGCTACCGGACGCTCGCTCGGTGCCGAGCTGAGGATCGAGGATCAGCGCCTGCGGCTGGCGGTCGGCGCGCGCGTCGCGCTGCGTCGCAACGGGCAGGTCGAAACGGCTGACGGGCGTGCGGGGAGCGTGAGTGCGGGAATCGTTCGGCCGGAACCGGAGCTCCGAGCCGAGGCGCGTCTCCTCGCTCCGCCGGAGTGGGCGCTGCGCTGGTACTCAGGCGCTCCCTATCTGTGGGGCGGGCGCACCGAGTGGGGGATCGACTGCTCGGGCCTGGTCCAGGGAACCTACGCGGCCCGGGGAGTCATGCTCCCCCGCGACTCGGACCTGCAGTCGCTCGCGGGACGGGACGTCAAGATCGATTCCGCCGGCGCGGGCTATGAGGCGGGCGACCTGTTGTGCTTCGCGGACGGGCACGGGATTTCCCACGTCGCCCTCTGGGCTGGGGCGGGTCGAATCGTGCACTCGGCCCTGTCGCGCGGAGGCGTCGCGTCGGACGACCTGCTCGGGGAGACGGCGGGTGCGAAGCGGCTGCGGGATTCCCTGGTTGCCGTGCGGCGCGTGAACGTCCGACGGTAGGTCGATCCCCTACCACACCGGTCAACCCTGCACCGGTCGAACCATCGGTCGATTATGTTTGCGGCATGAAGCTCGTTCTGTTCGACATCGATGGCACGCTCCTCTGGACCGACGGCGCCGGCCGCCGCGCGATTCAGCGCGCCCTCCTCGACGAGGCCGGTACGGCGGGGCCCATCGAGAGGTATCGCTTCGACGGGAAGACAGATCCGCAGATCGTGCGGGATCTCCTGGCGCTCGCCGGGCATTCGGGCGCGGAGAACGCGAGCCTGATCCAGGCGGTGTGCCGGCGCTATGTAGATCATCTGCGCGCCGAGCTGGAGCGACCGACGCAGACGACGCGACTGATGGTCGGGATCGGCGACTTGCTCGCGGCGCTCGAGCCGCGCGAGGCCCGTGGCGAAGCCCTCGTGGGACTCCTCACGGGCAACGTCGCCCCGGGGGCCGCCCTGAAGCTTCGATCGGCCGGCCTCGACCCCGCGCGCTTCCGGGTCGGGGCGTACGGCTCGGACTCCGCCCGGCGCGCCGACCTCCCGGCGGTTGCCGCGGCGCGCGCGACGGCCGTCACAGGCGCGCGCTTCGCCGGCGCGGACGTGATCATCCTGGGCGACACGCCGGACGACGTGGCCTGTGGCCGGTCGATTGGCGCGCGCAGCGTCGCGGTCGCTACCGGCTCCTACGACGCCACCGCCCTGCGCGCGGCCGGCGCGCCTTGCGTGTTCGAGACCCTGGCAGACACCACCGCGGTGCTCGACGCCATCTTCGCGTGAGCCGCCTTCTTCCCCCCTGGGCCCCTCCGACGGACGAGCTCGAAGTCAAGGCGCGGGTCGACGATCCCGACAGGCTGCGGGCCGCGCTGGCGCGCGCCGGGGCGACGCTCGATTTTCGGGGCGACATGATCGACCGGCGATTCGATCGGGGCCGCACGCTCGCGCAGCGCGATGAAGTGCTGCGACTGCGAGAGTTCCGACCGGCGGACGGCACGCCGGCCTATGGAGTGCTGGGGTGGAAGGGTCCGCCGTCGCAACGCGGGGCGTACCGCCACCGCGCCGAGGTGGAGGCGCGCGTCGCGACGCCCGACCCGATGGTGACGATCCTCGAGCAGCTGGGGTTCGCGGTGTCCATGCGCATCGACCGGCGTGTGGAGGTGTATCGGCTCGGCCAGGCCGTGCTGCGCGTGGAATGGTACCCGGAGATGGATGTGTTGCTCGAGGTCGAAGGCGAGCCGTCCGCCATCGACCGCGCCATCGCTGCCACGGACATTGCCCGGGATTGTTTTCTTCCCGAGTCGCTGCCCTACTTCGTGGCGCAGTACGAGAAGCGGACGGGCCAGGCCGCGCTGCTCGCCCGATGAGTGCGCCCGTGAAAATTCCTATGCCGCTGCGCGTGCCGGAGCTCGCGCCGTCGCTCGGCCGCCTGCTCGTGCCCCGTCGCCTGGAGGAGCCCTGGGTGCCCCTCGACGACATCCGCGAGGAGCTCGCGACGCGCGTGATCGAGCTGGGTGGTGAAGCGCGGGCCGCCGCCGCCCGCGAGGATCGCGACCGGGTGCTCGACGCGGTGAGCCGGCGCGCCTGGCTCGCGGCGTGGGAAGGCGCGGTGCGGCGGTCGGGGGAGCGCGTCGTTGCCGCGGTCGATGGAGCGATCGAGCGGGCCGCGCGCCGGGTCCGGATGCCGCGGCGGCCGCGCCGCCGCCTCCTGCTCGTAGGCTCCGAGAAACGAGCGATCGCCGCCCGCCTCGCCGCGGGCGGCGAAGCGCTCGTCGCCGCCCTCGACGCCCTCGATGCCGTCGCCGCGCGCGTGCGCGACGCGAGCGTCCTCGACAAGGCGGCGCACGCCGACTGGCAGGAGGCGCTGCGCACCTCCGCCCGCCGGCTCGAGGCGGCGTGGCTCGCGCTCGAGACGCAGGTTGCCGACGAGCAGCGCCGGTGGGCCGAGGAGATCGACGCGGTCGCTCGCTGGCGGCCGTCGCTCTGGCCGCTGATCGCGCTCTGGACCCCGCTCGCCATCGTGCTGGTATGGCTCGGCCTGGTGCTCGGCGGGTACGTTCCGGCGCCCGCGTGGCTCGCGGCGCGCCTCGGCTTCTGAGCGGCGGGCCATGAGCGCGATCGGCGTCGGTGTCGATCTGGTCGAAGTGTCTCGCGTGGCCGCCATCATCGCCGACAAGGGATCGCGCGTCTTCGAGCGCCTGCTCACGCCGGCCGAGCGCGCCTACTGCGAGAGTCGCCCTGACCCCGCGACCCACGTCGCCGTTCGGCTGGCCGCCAAGGAGGCGGTCTACAAAGCGCTGCAGGGAAGCGACGCGGCCCGGGGAATCGGCTGGCGGGACATCGAGGTTATCCGCGCGCCCGATGGTCGGCCGGGTGTCCGGCTCACTGGCTTCGCGGCGAGTCGGGCCGAGCAGCTAGGAGTGAAACAGGTGCTGCTGTCGCTCTCGCACACCCATCAGGCGGCCGTCGCCGTGGTCGTGTTGGAGCGTGGGTGATCCATCTGCTTGAATTCCCGACTATTTAACTCTAGTATTTGAGACCCTCTGATTGAGAATCATTCCCATCTACTGTAAGCCCATCCTTGGCTTGTTGTTGAGCGTCTCGGTCGCGGTCCGTGCGGCAGGCCAGGCGACGGATTCGCTGTCGGTTTCGCGGCGTATCGTAGCGGCCGCCTCGCTCGCGGCCAAGGAGTACGCCGTCGGAGTCGTCCCGCGGGGCGGTCGCGTGACCGCGCCGGAGGAGGTCTCGGAGGCGAGACAGTTCCTGGAGCAGGCGCGGCTCGACGTGGGGTCCCTGCCCGCAGCCGTTCGGGCTGTGGCGGACTCGGACCTCGCGGCCCTGGAGGCGATGATCGATCGCGTGGCTCCCCCCGACTCGGTGTCCCGGCGGGCGGGCACGCTGATCCAGCGGATCGCCGCCGCCGCCGGGGGCGCGCTCGATCCGTATCCGCAGCGGCCCCCGTCCCTCGCCCGCGGCGCCGCGGTGTTTCGAGAGCAGTGCGTGCAGTGTCACGGCCCGACGGGCCGGGGTGACGGGCCCAAGGCGCGCCAGCTCGAGGGACCGGCGCCGGCGAGCCTGGCCGACCGTGCGGCGATGAGCGCCGCGTCCCCAGTGGACGTGTACCGGAAGCTCACCATCGGTGTCGCGGGCACGGCGATGCCGCAATTCGAGGAGACGCTGTCCCCCGAAGACCGGTGGGCGGTGGCGAGTTATGTCGCGACGCTCCGCGCCGACGACGCGATGGTGCGCGAAGGCGAGGGGTTGTACGGCGCGCACTGTGCCGCGTGTCATGGTGCAACCGGGGCAGGCGACGGTCCGTTCGCGAAGTCCCTCTCCGTGCGGCCGCCGGCCCTGAGCGACCTCGCGGTGCTCGGCCGCTTCACCGACCGGGAGCTGGCGCGGGTGATCCTGCTGGGCCGGCCAGGCACGCCGATGCCGGGCTTCGCCCGTACGCTCGATTCGGCGCAGGTCGCGAGCCTGATCGCGTTCCTCCGCGTCATCCCTACCGGGGAGCGGCAGCAGCATGCGGCATCGCCCGCGGCCGCGACGTTCTCCACCGTACGACGCCAGCTCGACTCGGCGGTGGCGCTGCGCTCCGACAAGATCGCGTTCGACGCGTACCTCACATTCGAGCAGGTCGAGACGGACGTGCGCGCCAGGAATGCCGCGCTTGCGAGCGAGCTCGAGGACGCGTTCGCCGGTTTGCGCGCGCGCGCCGCAGCCGGTGCGGGACCTGACGAGCTCGACGCGATTCACGCCCGGCTGCTGGCGGGACTCGAGCGTGCCGAGCGGCTGGTCGCCGACCAGAGCTCGGGGGCGAACCTGCTCATGCAATCGTTCGTGTTGCTGTTGCGTGAGGGGTTCGAAGCCATCCTGATCGTCGCCGCGCTGATGGCGTTCCTCGCCAAGGCCGGTGCGACGGAGCGCCGGCGCCACGTGGCGCAGGGCGCCTGGGCCGCCGTGGCGGCGAGCGTCGTCACCGCCGCCGTGGTGGAGCTGCTGTTCGAGATCACACCCGGGCAGCGCGAAGCGCTCGAGGGTGTGACCATGCTGCTTGCCACCGCGGTGCTGTTCTACGTGAGCTACTGGCTGCTCTCGAAGATCGAAGTGGCGAAGTGGAACGCGTTCGTGAAAGGTCGGATGGAGGACGCCCTCTCGGCCGGCTCGGGGTTCGCCCTCGCGTCGGTGGCTTTTCTCGCGGTGTACCGCGAGGGCTTCGAGACGATCCTGTTCTACAAGGCGTTGCTGACGTCGGCGGGATCGGCCAGCGGTGGTTCGGCGGCTGTGCCGGTGGCAGCGGGTGTCCTTCTCGGAGCGGTGGCGCTCGTGATCGTGTACATCGCGATCAGCCGCTTCGGGATGAAGGCGCCGCTCAAGCCGTTCTTCGCGGTCACGAGCGCGATGCTCTACTACATGGCCTTCGTATTCGCCGGCAAGGGAATCGCCGATCTGCAGGAATCCGGAATCCTGGGGACGAGCGTGGTCGAATGGGCGCCGCGCATCCCGGTGCTCGGCATCTACCCCACCGTCCAGTCGCTGTCGCTGCAGGTACTCTTGATCGTGCTGCTGCTTGTGGCGGTCGTATGGCTCCAGCGCAACCGGTTCAGTGACGCCGAGCCAGATCGTCGGCGGCCGTCTTTCCAGTGAGCGCGGTCGGGACCACCGGGGCGGCCTCGGGCTCGCGCAGCCGCACGAGCAGCCACGCGCCCGCGATCACGAGGAGGACGCTCGTCACCTGCGCCAGCGTGAACGGTCCCAACAGGCGGTCGTCCTTCGCGCGCACGAACTCCACCAGCAACCGCTCCGCACCCGCCAGCACGAGGTAGACGCCGAACCGCCAGCCGACGGCGTGGCGGTGGTCGCGCAGGCGCCACAGCCACGCGAACGCCAGCACCATCAACACCGTCTCGTAGATCTGCGTGGGGTGGACCGCGACCACCTGGGCGGGATCGGCCCCAGGGGGGAACCGGACATGCATCTGCGTCAGGTTCGCCACCGTGGTAGGCGGCAGCCCCTGGGGAAACTTCATCGCCCAGGGAAGAGTGGACGGGACGCCGTAGTCGTCGTTCACGAGGAAGCAGCCGACGCGCCCGAGCGCGTAGCCGA